>NZ_AP025511.1:900881-1201175 GCF_024347635.1 Vibrio tasmaniensis | reverse complement strand
TCGGAAATGCCAGTATAAATATCTAACCCATCTTCAGCGCAAGCATTCACATAGTGATGAAAGGCGCCTGCATGGGTGATGTCTGCTTTAACAATATCCATATTGTCGATCCCTGTTACTTTTCTTTCGTATATAGCGATGTGCCTAAGCTAAGCGCATTGTGTATTCTTGGTGCCCGGTATGCTCGTCAGCTTGTTCGCTCACAATAGAAAAACCTTGAGAGACATAGAATTCAATCGTCGCTTGGTTCTCTTTATATACATTCAAAGACAGATTCGGACATTCAAGCTTCGCGTGTTGGATAAGTTGCTTACCAATACCATGGCCTTGATGCTCTGGGCTGACAAAGATCGCCGCTAAGATCCCTTCATAAAGCGAATAGAAACCACAAACCTCACCATCAACTTGGTACACGTAAGTTGTTGATGCGGGAATGTATAGGTCGCGCATATTACCCACTTGCGATTCCCAAAAATCAGGCGCCATAAAATTGTGTGCCTTAATGGAAGTCGTGAGCCAGATATCTAGAACCGTTTCGGTATCGGCTGTGATGTATTCTCTGATCATTTTAGTTCTCTAATTTTGAGTTTGACTGTATTCGCCAGTCAGTACCCGAAGAAACGTCCCAAAAACATTGAACATTTGCGACAATCGTTCGAAATAGTGGTTACTGCTTCTTAACGTACTTCGCCGTAACGAGCATTTCACCGCCACCATCAAGCTTGCAATCTAACTGGTGATCTTTGCCTTCATTGATACGTCTAATCACAGCTTTCGTGCCTATTTTAAGTACAGAAGAGCTGCCTTTAATTTTTAGATCTTTAATGAAGGTAACTTTATCGCCACTTTCCAATACAACGCCATTCACGTCCTTTACGCGCGCAGCTTCTCTTTCTAAACGTTCTTCTTCTGGGTTCCATTCGTAGGCGCACTCAGGGCAGATTAGGTTGTTTTGGTCTGGGTAGACATATTCAGATTGGCATTGCGGACAAGGAGGTAAAGACATACGTTAATAGTTCATTTAAATAGAATTTGTTCCATTTTAATGACTCTTGTTAGGCTTAGCGAGCAGAAATCTAACAAGTTTTGCGAAGAGTTAATTGTCTTAAAAAGATCAGTCGCTAAAACGAACAAACACAGCCGCTAAGCTGTGTTTGTTTAAAAAGTTGAGAAGCAGAACGGCTTAACGTTCGACTTTTGGTGAGTAAATCGAGTAAGCGGTGATTTGCCCTGCCACGATTGCAGAGAACATGAATAACGCCGATAAACCAATACTTGGAATAGGCAAAATCGATTGTTCAAACACCGACTGGCTGGCACTTACCAATACTCGGCTACCCGGAACCAAGATGATGATCCCTTGCACGATATAAATTGAGCCCGTGAGCTCCATCTTCTTGGCAATCCAAGTTCCGTACAAAGTAATAAGAACCGTCGTAACCCAAGTGCCGACAACCCAACCACTGTCAAAACCTAGATAGAACGGCCCCCACATACCCAGAACTGCCACTGGCAAGCCAAGTAAGATGTCTTTAGGACGCGCATTGAACATCACACCAATCGACACCGAGATCAACACCAAGCCCGAAATGTGCATCCATGTCGGAACCGCATTCGTATAGTCAATGGAAACCGCTTGTCCCCATATCGCTTCACCAATGTTGAGCCCCATAATAATCCCGACAAACAGCTTTATCAGGGTTAATGCACTCTGCCCTAACAAACTGGTACCAGAGACGAGATCATTAAACGCTAAACATTCTAGTGCGTTGGCTATGGATAACCCGGGGACAAACAAGACAATCGAAGCGATACATAACGCCCACACCGGTATCGGCAACCCTGTGCTTGCCAAAAACGCCACAAAGATACCCGTTAATAATGCCGAGATGAATTCAACCGCAATAGCGCGACGTGAATGAAGAACTTGCTGGCATACCCAAACCATCAAACCCAATAACGCAGAAAAACCGACCGCTTCCAACGTACTGCCCACTAGCATCAGATAAGCAGGCGGGATCGCCATATTGGCAAGTGCAGTCACAAGTTTAGAGTAACCGACGGGCTCTGGCACAGGCTCACTGCTTGGTTGGTTAATGCGAATGATCGTATTGGCCAATAAACTCAAATTGATTGAGGCAGGCTTTTGGCGTTTCAAGATAACGGCGTTGTTATCATCAGGGAACTGATAATTTATCCCAGTTGGGGTCGCCTGAATCATCAAATCAACACCATGCTTTTTTGCATAGAATTGGGTGTATTTTTCTAGCTTGTATGGGGCACAACCACTGCGGTGAAGAGTGTCACCAATTTCAACAATTTTGTTAATTCGGTACTGAGAAGGCATGGGAATTTTAGGCGAGACAAAATGTGCGGCAAATGTAGCAAACGATAGACGTGTTGACGAGAGTTTTGCGTGAATTATCAACTAAATTCGTTACTTTTTTCTTCGAACGCTTTGAGGAGCCTATAACTCAACCCGCTTCGGATTCGCCTGATGAATGCTTTGACAGACTGGCAAGTCAAAATCATGCATCCAGATTGTTATTAATGGGCATCAAAATACGAATGGAAATCAGTTTATGTTAACAGTCAAATTGCCTGTATTTATGTTTATTTTATGATGAGGCAACGCCACTAAAGTAGGTTTACACGTCAAACTGAGCTTGTCTCACAAATAACGGGGATTTTTTGGTGTTTCTCTCCCAACGTTTTAACGAGAGTTTAGTCACATTTTATTCACTCTTGAAACACCATATATGATTGAAAAACTAGCGTAGTGGTGGTTATGCGAGCACTTAGAATAAAAATGAAAGAAAAAGGTTTCGTTTTCAGTTAGATGTGGCATTATCAAACTCGTTAAGACGATGTGCGTACATCGTATAATGGCTATTACCTCAGCCTTCCAAGCTGATGATGCGGGTTCGATTCCCGCTGTACGCTCCAGTCTTCTTGATGCCTCAGTCTTACTCTTAAGACAGTGTGCGTGCATCGTATAATGGCTATTA
Source organism: Vibrio tasmaniensis (assembly GCF_024347635.1). Classification (NCBI taxonomy): domain Bacteria; kingdom Pseudomonadati; phylum Pseudomonadota; class Gammaproteobacteria; order Vibrionales; family Vibrionaceae; genus Vibrio; species Vibrio tasmaniensis. Next base: position 1,198,167 of record NZ_AP025511.1, on the reverse strand, counting down.
CCTCAGCCTTCCAAGCTGATGATGCGGGTTCGATTCCCGCTGCACGCTCCAATTCCTCCTTATGTTTCGTTACGTGTTTTCTTCCTGCGACATCCTATTCAAAAAACGTCTCCACTCGTTAAATCTATAAGCATTAATCCATATAGCTTAAGCCTATTTTGTTAAGTCTAGATTGATCAACCAACGTTAATTAAGCAGCTAGCGCTATTAACTCCTTAAATCGCTTCGAATTTCTTAAACCTTTCCCATCACATATTGCAGTCTAGCTTTGAACGATTTTCAAAATTGTTCCAATTTAATAATCTTGGTCAATATCTGCAAAAATCATTGTGTTAATGTGCGCGCATTAGCAACAACCAAAAATAATTAAAAATGTTTAAAAGCAATGAGTTAACAATAAACATCGAAGCAATCAATGTCGCACTGTCAAAAGTCGAAAATGCGAACAAAATTCAGCTTAATACGTTGAAAGGTTATGTGAGCAGCGAACCAGAACAGGCCGTGCTTGCGTTTCGTTCTTTGAATGAAGTGGAATCAATCGACGACAAGCTTAAGAAGATCATGTCAGAGCTACCGCACCTCAGTGGCGAAGCTCACCACTTACTGGAAACATCGATCCTATTGCAGTAGTGGCCAAGAAAGATAAGTCTCAACTAGCGTGATGAGCTCAGACTTATCTTTTAGCTTTCTGTTTTTAGTACATTTCTAGCAGCTATTTCTAGCTCTATTAGATAATGCCTAAAGCGTTATCGACTTCGCCATGCCCGCTTCCGCGTGTCCTGGAATATTGCAGGCAAATTCGACTTGATTATTACCGTGGAAATGCCAAAGCATCTGCTTCGCTTTGCCCGGCTTAACTGTAACTGTACTACCCGAGTCATGAGCGTGATTACCCATATTTTTCATCATTTCACGGTGCTCTAACTGCTCTGAGGCAGAACCAATCGAGAATTCATGATCAATCTTGCCTGTGTTCATCACAACGAACTGCACCACGTCGTTCGGCTCAATATCAACCTTGTTCTTAAATGTGATTTTCATATCGTCACTTAGCAGAACATGAACCACTTTATCCGGCTTTGCGCCTGTCGCAGGCATACCCACTTCAGACATACCTTCCATATTCATCATCGAATGGTCCATCTTCCCATCCTTCATCATGCTGTGATCCATTTTTGAATGATCCATCTCTCCACTCTTCATCATCGAGTGATCCATATTTGAGTGGTCCATTTCAGCAAAAGCCGTCGCAGTAGTTAACGTCAGTGCAATCGCAATAAGTGTCTTTTTCATGATCGTTCCTTAGTTTAATTCAGCTATTTATTTGTTAGTTTCACATGTTCATGTGGTACGCCCTTACCCACTCTGTTTTGGTAAGTAAGGGCTAATAATCAATACGTTATTTGTTTGTCTCGTTTTGGCTGCGGGTAATCTCACGCTGCTTCCAAAGCTTAAATATTGCTGGGAGCACCAATAACGTGAGCAATAACGCAGACGCCATTCCGCCAATCATCGGCGCGGCAATTCGTTGCATCACTTCTGAGCCCGTACCCTCGCCATACATGATTGGAATGAGGCCGATAATCACCGTAAGTACCGTCATCATCACAGGGCGCACACGCAGTCCTGCCCCTTCACGGATCGCATCCGTTAAGTCTTCACTCTGAAGTGCTTGCTGGTTCTCTTCTGCATCCAACTTTTTGTAGTGCCAAGCTTGGTTTAGGTAGACCAACATGATCACACCTATCTCAACAGCAACCCCGGCAAGCGCGATGAAGCCCACACCCACCGCAATGGAGAAGTTGTAATTGAGGACATGCATCAGCCATAGGCCGCCAACCATCGCGAGTGGCAATGTCAGCATGATCATCATCACCTCACCGACACGGCGGAAGCTTAGGTAGAGCAACAACATGATGATGGCGATGGTGATTGGCACTACGACACTCAAACGCTCTTTCGCACGCTCCATGTATTCGTATTGACCAGACCATGCCAGTGAATAACCAGCAGGCAAGACGATTTGATCGGTGACGACTTTTTGCGCCTCTGCCACATAAGAACCAAGGTCACGCCCTTCGATATCGACAAATACCCAGCCATTAGGACGCGCGTTCTCCGTTTTAATCATTGGTGGGCCATCTTCGTAACGAATATCAGCGACGTCAGACAGCGCGATACGAGCACCGTTTGGCGTAACGAGTGGCAAGTTCTGCAACTTCACCACAGAGTCACGGTAATCTTGCGGGTAGCGCACGTTAATTGGGTAACGCTCCAGCCCTTCTACCGTTTCGCCGACATTCATACCGCCAACTGCAGTCGAAATAACCTGCTGCACTTCTTTGATGCTTAATCCATAACGAGCAGCAGAGCGTCGCTTGATGTCTATCGTGACATAACGTCCACCAGCCACACGCTCTGCATACACAGAAGCCGTGCCACTCACACCATTCAAGATAGGTTCAAGTTGAGATCCGATATCCTCAATAACACTCAGATCTGACCCTGCTATCTTGATTCCGATTGGTGTTTTAATACCGGTAGCTAGCATGTCGATACGAGTCTTGATGGGCATAACCCACGCGTTCGTTAAACCGGGAAACTGAATCAGATCATCGAACTCTTTGCGTAACGACTCCGTAGTGACACCGTCACGCCATTCATCGCGAGGTTTCAGCTGAATAACCGTTTCAATCATGGTCAATGGTGCAGGATCGGTTGCGGTCTCTGCTCGTCCAATTTTGCCCCATGTGGTTTCAACTTCTGGGATGGTTTTGATTAACTTGTTGGTTTGCTGCAGCAATTCACGTGCCTTACCTATCGAGATCCCCGGATAAGTGGTCGGCATGTACATCAAATCACCTTCATCCAAAGGAGGAATGAACTCACTTCCAAGCTTGCTGGTTGGGTAATACGCAGAAGCCATCAAACCCAATGCAATAACAATCATCACCTTTGGATACTTTAGGCTTAGATTAAGCAATGGCTTATACATCGCGACTAAGCTGCGGTTCACTGGGTTCTTGTGTTCAGGTAACACATTGCCACGAATGAAGTAACCCATTAACACAGGAACCAGTGTGATAGCCAAACCTGCAGCCGCCGCCATTGCATACGTTTTTGTAAACGCGAGTGGCGAGAACATCTTGCCTTCTTGGCCTTCTAACGCGAAAACAGGCACAAAACTTAAGGTAATGATAATCAGTGAGAAGAACAGCGGCGCTCCCACCTCTTCTGCTGCTTTGCCAATCACTTGCCAACGGTTTTTGTCAGTGAGCGGAGTCCGTTCAATGTGCTTGTGAACGTTCTCTATCATTACGATCGCACCATCGACCATGGCACCAATCGCAATCGCGATACCACCTAGGGACATGATATTGGCATTAATGCCCTGCCAATGCATCACAATGAACGCACCTAAAATACCGACAGGCAAGCTAAGCGCGATAACCAATGATGAACGAATATGGAACAAGAACAGCGCACACACTATCGCAACCACGATGAACTCTTCAGCCAGCTTCTTCCATAGGTTTTCAACGGCTGAATCAATCAAGGTCGAACGGTCATAAGTCGCGACAATCTCGACACCATCAGGTAAGCCCGCTTGCAGTTCAGCGAGTTTGGATTTAACCGAGTCGATCACTTCACTGGCATTTTCACCAAAGCGCATCACGATTACACCGCCAACGGCTTCACCCTCACCATTCAGCTCAGAGATACCACGACGCATTTGTGGTCCAAGGTTAATATCTGCAATGTCGCCCAATAGCAAAGGAGTACCTTTGTCTGTCACTTTTAGCGGTAGTGATTGAATATCTTCAATGCTTGTCAGGTAACCCGTAGTGCGAACCATATGTTCGGCTTCGGCAATCTCGACAACAGACGCACCGGTTTCTTGATTACCATCCTGAATGGCCTTGTTGACTTGCTGAAGCGTTAGGTCGTAAGCACGTAACTTGGTAGGATCAATCTGTACTTGGTACTGCTTCACCATGCCGCCAACAGTCGCCACTTCAGATACGCCCTCAACGGTTTGCAGCTCATACTTCAAGAACCAATCTTGCAGGCTACGGAGTTCCGCTAAGTCGTGCTGACCAGTTTTATCTTGCAGTACATAACTGTATACCCAGCCCACACCAGTTGCATCTGGCCCTAATGTTGGCTTAGCACTTGATGGCAAGTTAGGCGCCACTTGGCTTAAGTATTCCAACACGCGAGAACGCGCCCAATACATATCGGTATCGTCATTAAAGATGATATAGACATACGAATCGCCAAAGAACGAGTAGCCACGAACCGTTTCAGCACCCGGCACCGCTAACATGGCGGTGGTCAATGGATAGGTCACCTGATCCTCGACCACTTGTGGGGCTTGACCCGGATAACTGGTTTTGATGATCACCTGAACGTCTGACAAATCAGGAATGGCATCGACAGGTGTATTTTTAACACTGTATAAGCCACCAAATACGATTACGACCGTGGCAACCAGAACCAAGAATCGGTTACTGATGGACCAACGAATGATTGCATTTATCATAATGTGCCCTCACCCGTGCTATTCGTCGGTTCGAGAGATTTGAGCACATAATCAGAACCTTGCTTCGCTACTAGAAACCGAATGCTTTGACCCTCGGTAAACTCGGATAAATCAAGGTCATCACTTACTTGGAAGTTCATTTCACCCGCCTTCCAATCCCAGTCAGGCACTGGCTTGTGATTTACCGTGACCATTCCGAAGTCTGCCATCAGCGTGGTGATGTCTCCCTTTACCCACACTTCGCCCGCCATTTGATGATCGCTCACCTTATAGTCAACGACTTTGTACTGGCCTGATTCTGTTTTCATCATTTCAAAATCAACCACTTGCCCACGCTTCACGTCAGCCATATCTAAGCCTTCAGCGAAGGTGAAATTCATCACCATGCCCGGCCAATCCCATTCAGGAACAGGTTGGTGATTGATGGTCGCCATACGGCTGACTTGCATCACATCTGCAATTTCACCTTTTGCCCAAACCGTTTCGGCTTCTTTTTCAACACCATTAATGCGTGAAAGATCAGCCGATTGGCTCGATTCAGAATCCAACATGAAGTGCGCAGAAGTCACGATATGTTCACCTTGTTCAAGCCCTTGCAACACCTCTATTTTTTCGCCAGCTTCACGACCAACTTCAATACGAGCAGAGCGATATTTGCCGGAACCTTCTGACATCACCACTCGAGTCATGCCACCGGAGTGAATCACCGACGATCTTGGGATAGTAAGAACGGCTTCATCACTGATCGGTTTCAGTGCAATATTGGCGAACATGTTCGGTTTTAGCTCGCCATTAGGATTCGAGAACTTCAAACGAACGCGTAAAGTTCGAGTTTTCGAGTCAAGGATTGGGTATACATAATCGACGTTGCCCCGCCACTCCTTACCGGGAATCGCATCCAGTGTCATCTCTGCATTACTGCCCGATGAGATCCAGTGTGCTTGGCGTTCAAACACTTCGGCATCAACCCAAACTTCGCCTAGAGGGCCAGCACTAATTACCGCTTGCGCAGGTGAAAGGTAACCACCTTCTCGGATATTCAAACTTGCTATAACACCATCGGCTGGCGCTTTGATTTCAATGGTTTGCGAAGCTTTTCCTTTGCGCGTAATCGCGCGGATTTGCGTCTTATCAACACCCAAGGTAATCAAGCGTTCAGTCGAGCCCTTGATCAAACCTTTACGACCCGTTTTAGAAGCACTGATCAACTCTTCTTGTGCTTTAACCAACTCTGGAGAATAGAGTGTGAACAGTACATCGCCCTTGTTCACCTTCTCGCCGACAGCATTGATGTAAAGCTTCTCAACCCAACCTGCTGCTCTTACGTTGGTTTGCCACAATGTACTTTCATCGAACGCCACATAACCCACGGTTTCAATTCGAGGAGACAGCGCTTCGAACTTAACTTTCGCTGTTTTGACACCCAGATTATTTTCTACCGACGAATCAATGAACACGGTACCGGGCTCATCTTTAGCACCACTTGAGTCATCCGCGTAAACAGGGATTAAATCCATCCCCATAGGTGACTGACCCGGTTTATCACGCTGATAGTTTGGGTCCATTGGCGCAACCCAATACAAAGGTTCGTCACTGGTTTCTGTGCTAGTTGCCATTGCTGACATATCGTGTGCTGAATTAATTAGAAAATGGTTCACACCAAAACCCAATGCACCACCGACCAATAAAGCGATAGTCGCTACTTTTACTGTATTCATTATCTATTCCCTTATTGATTGGCTGTGTGTTTAGTTGCGCTTGAATTGAGTTGTGGTTGCTTAACTTGGTAGTTAAAGCCACTGACCAGTGACGCTAGCTTGCTGTTCACGATATTGAGATCGGTAATCAAACGCTGTTGTTCTAACTTCAGGGCGAGTTCATCCGCCGTTGCTGCAATAACGTCATTAAATTGCGCAGTGTTGTTTTGATAACCTCTTTCCACCGCACTAATACGAGCGGCAGTTTGAGGTAACAAGGTTTTTTGGTAACGATCTAAACGTTGGGTGAGGTTCGCCTTATCCACCAATAACGCATTCACTTGCGCGTTCATTTGGGAAAGTAAAGTGTCTTTTTGAGATTTGGCCGCACCAACTTGATACTGAGCAGCCGATAAGTTTTTATCTTGTCGGTTCCCTGTAAACAGCGGGATGTCGACTGTTAGATAAGCGCTGACAAGATCAGAAGCCGGTTCGCCCGTCATGTTGTTCGCTTGTCGGTGGGCATACATCACTTCCACACCAAACTGAGGTGTATACGCTTGCTCAGCTAGCTCTACTTGAGTTTGATTAGATGAGATAGTCGCATCTGTGATCTTAACGAGCGGATGATCCATCAACAGTTGATAGTGCTTGGTTGAATCGAGATTAGTCGCCAGCTTGCTCTCCAAGCTTGTCCAATCAATTTGATTGTTTGCATTAAGTACGCCCTGAGAATCAAGAACCTGAGAGCCTAACCAATCAGAACCGAGCCACTCAGACAGCTGAGAGATTAGACGGCGTTGAACTTGCTGATTGGCTTGCAGTTTCTCATCAAGCTTACTGACTTGAAGCTGAGCATTAAGCAGATCTTGTGCTTCACTTTTACCAATCGAGTAATTGGTCTGCACATAGTTTTCTAGCTCAACCAACAAGCGTCGGTTCTCATTTATGATGCTTTCTGCAACTTGTTGGTAACCCAATTCAAGCCAAAGCTGCGTCATGCTATTTGCGACGGTCAGTTCACGAGCCTGCACTTGAAGAGCTAACCCATCCGCTTGCTGACCGGCTTTTTTCTGCTGAAGATCGAGTGTATTGCCACGCTCAAATTGCTGCATTAGACCGACCGAAATATTGGTCATTGGGTCTTTATCAAACTGGAAGCTATCGACTGGCAGTCCACCAAATCCGACTTTCAATTTCGGATCCATTAAGGTAGCGCTCGCAATACCGGTTTCACGCATCGCTTGCGACTGAGCAAAGTACTGCTTGCGATTGCCGTCTTGGCTCAATGCTATCTCAATCAATGTATTGAGTTGCTGTGTTGAGCTCTGTTGCTCCGCTTGTGTTGAAGCAGGTGCAGCAGCCAAAGCACTGGCTGAAATAAAAGCAGCACTCGAAACAAAGGCAGCTGCGACCACGACACTCGCGTTTATTTCAAACACAGAGATTGTTGGTTTTATATTCACAATGAATGTCCATATCTAGCGTTAAATAACGCATATAAAAGATTGGCGCATCAGATTTATGAATCTGATATCGCTATGTTTTTAGATATAGATTTATGCGGTGGGTGGGCGTAGCAAAGATTGAGCGCGTGCGACTTTCTGGCCAATAGTGGCCGGCTGAAAACGAGCCAAAGAAGAGACATATGGATTGGCCGCTTGAACAGCCTGAATCGGATAGGAAGTTGCAGAACACATTGAGGCGCAGCAATCGGCATTCGCACAATGGTTACCCATCATGTGGCCGCCGTCTTCGTTCATTGAAGACATATCGCATTGAGCCATCAAAGCATGGCCACTCATATTGGAGTGTTCAGTGTGTACGTCTTCACTCATCACATGACACCCTGCCATTGAATCATTAACCGAAGTATCGCTGTGATAACAAGCCGACTTGCTCGACTCCATTTCCATCATCATTACTTCAGTCATCATGGCTGAAGAGCTTGAGGCATAGCTCGACATCAACATCGCGATGATGCTGAAAACAGTAATCCAAGTTGTTCGGAGTGTGTTTGTCATAGCTAACCTTTAAATTTATACGGCAACTATAAAGGTTCCCCTAAGGGTAAGGTCAACGATGAAGGACAAATATTTGCTGAAACTGATAGTAGCTGCTGCATAGATAGGCAAAAGGAACACTCAACAAGCAACTGAGTGATCCTAATTCTAAATGCTACTAATTGTTTACCGGATTTTGCGCATCATACTCAACTAGCGCATTTTCGAGTGCCGGTAGGTCAGAATCACACAAGTGCTTTCTTAATGACTCAAACTTCTCTTCAGGCCAGTCGTATATTTTCATCGAAATCAGTTCTTCGATAACGGACTTGTCGAAACGGTACTTAACAATTTTCGCAGGAGAACCACCGACAATGCTGTAAGGTTCTACGTCTTTGGTGACAACACTATTTGCAGCAACCACAGCGCCTTCGCCAATCGTCACGCCGGGCATTATCATGGCTCGCATACCAAGCCAAACACCATCTTCAATATGAGTGTCACCTTTGCCAATGTAGGCGTCCTCGATGACATCCATAAATGGATACAGCGAAAACCAGTCGACTCTGTGTGTATGGTTGCCGCCCATCAAAATCACGACCTCGGCACCAATGCAGACATAATCACCGATATAGAGTTCATCAATTTCCCATCGAGGCTCCCACTGGCGGCTTACTTCGTCGCCATGTAAATAGCGCACTACCGATTGTTCAAAGCCATTATCCCAGCAATCGCTGTAATAACTGTGTTGGCCTTTGATATGAATGTTAGGGTTGGTGACTACCTCATGTAACAGTTCGAATTTAGACCAATGCTTATTTTGCATTTCTACCTCTGATTAAATTATTCGTTTTATTTCGGTTTACATATCAAAAAATCGACAATGTTGATCTAAGGTACGCAGACGAACAGCCCATAAATACAAGGTTGAATAGTCAGTATCACGCTTAAATCATAGCAATGTCGCTAAAACGAAAAAGGCGTCAGTGGATTCGAGGTTGCTTTAAAAGAGGAAGTAATTTCACGTGGTGCTCAGTATAGTAACGATAACTCGATTGGAAGATTTACAAGTGAATTGTATCTGTTTAATCGCACTAATTTGACAGAGATATGTGATTAATAAGGTTACAAATATCGGTTCATGGAGAACCAGAAAAATATGAGCCTGCAATATTACACAGGCTCACGTTTAGACTCATGCTTAGGCTCACGCTTTGATCTAGGTTCAGCGACTACATGCGAGCAAGCTGTACTTTTCTATCTTTATTCACCACACAGAAGTTACCGCGCTTAGTACGACACTTAGAACATCTCTCACACTCTACTGGGCTTCGGTCGCCTTCTTTCCAACGCTTCACTAAATGCGGTTCAGAAAGCAGTGGACGTGAAAGCGCGAAGTACTCAATGCCCGTGTTGTTCGCAATAGCTTCAATGGCATCAAAGTCGGTTAAGCCACCTACCGTAATAACTGGGATGTCTACATCTTGGCTAATTGCGTGACCATATTCGTGAAAATAACCTTCAGCTTGAATGGTGAATCCATCGTAAGATTCGCCAATCATGGTGTCTGCTTTTCCATGAATATTGCCAGAAACCACAATGCCATCAACGCCAATTTCTTCGAGCTTTTTACACACTAAGCGCGTTTCATCAAAGGTCACGCCACCCTCGAAAAATTCAGAAGCAGTCAACTTAATCAAGATAGGGAAACCGTCACCAACTAGTTCGCGAGTTGCCGTGTAGATCTCAAGCAAGAATCTCATGCGATTTTCTAAGCTACCGCCGTATTCATCTTCACGCTGGTTGTAGTAAGGGCTTAAGAACTGATTAATCAGGTAAGTGTGAGCGGCATGAATTTCCACACCATCAAAACCCGATTGTTTTGCTCTTAGTGACGCTTGAGCAAATGCATCAACAATGTAGTCGATCTCGCCTTTGGTCATCGCTTTGCCTAGTGTTTGAGTTCCTTTTTCAGGAACCTCACTTGGTGCAAAGATCACTCGCTCGCCAAGGTCATACGTGGTTTTCGTACCGCCATAAGCCAATTGCATCACGATTTTAGAGTCGTTGTCGTGAACCAGTTGAGTTAGCTTTTTGTATTCCTCGATAAACGAGTCGTTATACATACCCATCATGCCAGCATTCGGCTTCTCTTCTTCAACGATATTGGCGTAACCCGTCACGATCAGGCCGACCTCACCTTGAGCCAACTCTTCATAGATAGCGTAAAGTTTATCTGTCATATGGCCATCTTCTGTTGCCATATTTTCCCACGTCGCGCTTCGCATAAAGCGGTTCTTCAATGTCATAGTGCCGATGCGGGTTTCTGTAAACAAAGTGCTCAAGTCTTATCCTCATTAAATCTTTATTATGTTTGCCCATTTTAAAAGACAAAAGAGAACCACTTCTTTTTCACAAAGTGACTCTCTTTTGTCCATTACTGAATGGGCGTTGATTTATGCGGATAGTACAGAGAATAAGACGAGGAAAACTTAATCTAGATTAAGAGACCAGTACTCTCACATGACAAAGAGATAGAAAGCCGCAAAAAGAGATAAAAAAAATTGGGAAATAGAATAAAAAAAGTCGCTCAGTTTTAATAAGCGACTTTGTTCAATTTTAATCTGGACTAAGTCAATGGTTCTTACGAGAGGTGTCCACCTGCGAATTGCTGCCTGCTAACAGCTATTTAAACTCATAGGTGTAAGATGCACCAACACTGTTGTTCTCTCCAAAATCATCCTCAGCAAAAATTGTGAAGAAATTGAGTGATTGAGCATCACTCAATTTATAACTCGCACCAACGCCAGTCCAATAGCCAGAGTAATCGTCAGAACCCATTGAACCACCACCAAAGCCCATGATAGACCATTCATCGGTTATCGTTTTCAAGCCAAACGCTCCGATATAGCCACCATGTGTCGAGCTCGGCATCAATACATAATCCGAACCCACATTCTCATCATCGAATACGGCTACTTCACCATCGTTGTAGCTGTAACCAGCCATTGGGAAGATTTGCCAACCGAACGGTTCAATATCGAAATAACTCAGTGGTATAAACGTACCAATACTGTAGTTATTCTTATAAGCATCGTTGTCGTATTCTGAACGGCTAAAGTTGAAATTGACGATACCCAATGGTAATAGCCATGAACCGCCTAATCGCCACTCTTCTCCATCAGCGTTAACACGAGCGTTGATCATTCGCGCTTCATCCAGCCCAATAGAGCCCGAAAACTTAAGCTCTTCGTTATAAGCAACGCCTGCTTTGGTTACGATCTTAGTCGGATCATCCGGGTGCTTCTCTTCAGCAAAAGCCCCCATCGACCCGAGCATTGCCGCAGCAACAAGTAATAGATTACGTAATGTCATTAGAAGGTCGCACTAACGCCAACGAAGTGGATACGTCCATCGAAAGAGCCATTGAGCAAGTTACGCCCTTTCGGTCCATCGCGATCCATATCAACCGAACCTAAGTCCGCGTATTCGTAGAACACATCGATCAAGATATCATCCCAATACGTTGAAGCACCTACCGAGTAGCGATATTGTTCGCCTACAGGAAGGTCAACCCATTGCATTGACGGGTCGTCTTGTGGCGAAGTTTCGTAAGAGAAGCCAGCTTTTAAGCGCCAGTCTGAGTTCAATTGATAGTCAGCACCAATTGCAAACTTCCATACGTCATCCCAATCACGTTGTAGAGTTCGACTAATTGGGAAGTCCCCATTTTCGTTGGTACCTAGATCCAAAACAGTATTGTCCCATTGGCTCCAACGATGAAACTGGATGCTTGCCAATAAATCTAATTGAGAATTCAATTCATAGCTTGCACTGACATCAACGAGTTCAGGTACATCAATACCAGTATTCAATGAACGTTTACCGCCAGTTAAGACATTCACATCATTGTTAAATTCGTGCTCTAGTTTCGAGCGGTAACTCGCACCCAGTTTTAATTTCTCTGTTGGTGTATACATTACACCTAGGTTATAACCATAAGCCCAATCAGTGTCTTGCTTGGCTATAAAAAGAGAAGATGACTGTTGTAATGCAGCCCAACTCAATTGAATACCGGCACCAACAGACCATTGGTCATTCAGCTTATAACTCAGTGATGGGTTAACCTGCATTGCGGTCAGAGTAATTTCTTCTAGAAGGGCAGCACCTGCCCAATCACTACCGTAATCTAGGCTTGAGCCACCAACAGCACCAAGTGCTATACCAAGGTGCAGTTGGTCTGTTACTTGATGCGCGTGGAAGGCACCAAATGAAGGAAGAACCGAGTGTCCTTTACCATCACCGCTAGAGTCTTGGTTGTCTTGATATTTCATCTCAAGGTCAAACGCCATGGTATTGATGGTCGTTTTGCTTTCGCCCATGTGAGACATGGTTGCTGGGTTGGTCCACATCGCAGCAGCTGAACGAGAGTAAACACCGTCACCTGCGCCAGTTGTACCAGCATTAGCAATAACAGCTTCTTGTAAAAATAGACCACTTGCGAAAGCATTTAAACTTGTAAAAATTGCGGTGGCAGCTAGCGAGTAAGTAAAAGTTTTGTTCATCAGATGGCTCATTTAGCTTTAGACAATAAATTGCCTTAAGGTTACCGCAAAGCCCTATAAACAATGGGAATACCCGTTATTACTTTACAAACGCTATTTGAACTTTCTAGCGACGTATGGACGCGGTTTGTCTTGATGAATTTCACGTTGAGCAGCAATTGATCTGTTCTTCCTTACGCCAACTTTAATTTGATACCAAGTCTCATAAAATAAGGCAAAACCAGGGCTAGACCACCAAGTTTTGTTGTAGAGCTTTTTATTGGCGGCAACAGCATCTGGCGAACGATTGACGCATTCAAGTGCCAAGGCATAGGCTTCAGAGTAAGGTTCTTCGGCGATTTTAGTCACTAAGCCATAGTCTTTTGCTGTTTCGCAATCGATTACTTTAGCGGTCATCGCCATTTCTAATGTGTGATCTTTACGCATCAGTTCGCGAAATGCGATTGCGCCTCCCATGTCAGGAATCAACCCCCATTTCGCTTCCAATATCGAGAAATTCGCATCAGGGCTAGCAATCCTAAAGTCGCCACCACTGGCTAATTGAAGCCCCCCTCCCCAACAACGCCCGTGAATCGCAAAAATGACAGGGCAAGGGATTTCTCGCCAACCAATAGAAAAATACTGGGCTGCGTTTGGCAACGTCGGTAGCCATTTGAACAAAAGCTTCATCGCCCCAACTTTACTGTTCAATAACGATTTAACATCGAGTCCTGAACAAAAATCCGCACCATTACCTTTCACTATCACAGCGCGAATCTCATTATTTTTTTTGAGCTCTCTGATCATGTTATTGACGCCTTCAAACATCGCCATATCAATAGCATTTAACTTATCTGGACGATTTAATGCCACGGTCGCAATTTGGTTTTCATCGATGGAACAAGTGATACGAGGGAGATCAGTCATGTGGGCTACTCAAATAAGTGGTCAGACCTTTAGGTTATACATTTTATTAACATATGCCAAACTTGCACATTAAGAAGCGAGACCTGTGTTGCTTAACGCCTCTCCCTTACATATACAACATCAATAAAAAAGCAGTGATGGATCGCTCCATTCACTGCTTTTCAATCGTAGTTTTTTTGCCAATAGCTTTGATTGCCAGTAGTTTTGAATACCAATAGCTTTGATAATCAAGGGTTCTCAGTTTTGGTAGAACCTATGTTCTTCGAGATTTCAATAACAAGAAGATGAAATAGCTGCCACCAATAATGGAAACTAAGGTGCCCGCTGCGAGTTGAGCTGGGAACACCAGTACTTGACCTAACCAGTCTGCAAATAGCATGAGAGCAGCACCAATTAAAAACGACAAAATGATCTGCTCTCGAACCAAACGAGCCCCCACCATTGCTGCGATATGCGGAGCTAACAAGCCGACGAACGCGACAGGCCCCATGGTGGTTGTCACGACCGAACATAAGATCGCAACAATACATAACAATGCCACGTAGGCGAGATTGATATTCAACCCTCTGGCACTCGCGAACTGTCGGCCAGTCGCAATTAAGGTCACCCAACGACTCAATAGCAAAGCAGCCCCGATAGAAGCCGCTATCACCATGATCATAAACATTGCCGACTCAGGTTCAACACGATAGGTAGAGCCTGCCAACCAAGCCAATAAAGTGTATTTCCCCTCACCCACTCGCGTTAAAGAGAATTGCACCAAAGCTTCTAGCATTGCGGTGAGCGAGATACCAGTCAGAATTAAAATAGACGGCGCAAACTGGTGCTTCTTGCCAAGAAGTAACAATAAACACAGCGCAATCGCACTGCCCAAAAACGCAACCCACGGGCTCAAGGAGTGAATCGAATATCCCATAAACAGGCTACTGAAAATCAACGCCAGAACTGCACCCGCCGACACACCAAGAATGTCTGGGCTTGCGAGCGGGTTGTAGACCAACCTTTGTAAGATCGCACCTGCCACCGCCAAGCCTCCACCAGCAAATATCGCGGTTAGCATTCTCGGCCAACGAATCGACCATTCAAATGCGTCTGGGATAACAAAGTAGCCCATATCAGAAGAAGGCTGTGAGAGCGTGCTTAATGCCAACAACCCGAAGACCATTGCGCCCAACAAAAAATAAGTCAAAGGTGAAATAAACTTCGGGCCTTTTGGCATCGAGAAAAACAGCTGATCTTGAGCAGACATTTGCTTGCGAGCAATAATGATCAAAGCCGGAGCACCAATCACTGCGGTCGCCGTTCCTGTTGGAATCATGTCCAAAGACCATTGTGCCAAGAAGATAGCCAAGCTGTCGGAGATACAAAGCAGTAACGCACCTAATACGCAGCTTGCGACGAGTTCTGATTTGGCTTTTAGAAAACCTAAATGCCTAGCAATGTTCGGAGCTATCAAACCAATAAAGCTGATCACGCCCACAGAGGTAATCGACACTGACACCAACCAAACGCCAACCGCCATCAATACAAAGAATGTTGCGCCAATATTGAGCCCGCGTGCTGCTGCCCCTTCAGTGCCAATCGAAAGTAAAGTCAGGACTCTTGGCGCCAATAAGAAGATGGCAAAGATCGGAAGTAGCTTAGGCATCAGCCAAATTACTTGTTCCCAACCGTTCTGTCCTAGATCACCCGCTCCCCATACAAACAAGTTCTGTGCGTACTGGTCGTTAAGCAGGATAATTGCTGTCGCAAATGCCCCTAGCAACAAGTTGACCGCCATGCCCGCCAAAACAATTGGCAAGCCGTTCATGTTTTTGATTCCGACAATCGAAACAATCAGCCCCATCGCGAGCAGTGCACCGATCAGAGCGAACCAAACTGAATACTGAGCAACCAACATCGGCGCAACCACATTCAGAATAACCAGACCAAGCCATGCTCCTGACGATGTACCTAAGGTTAGCGGCGACATCATGCGATTTTGTGTTAGTTGTTGAAACAGGCTACCGATGGTGCCGATTGTTCCGCCGACCAAAATTGCCATAACTAAACGAGGTAAGTTGACATAGATTAACGCCATCAACTCGAATGAATCATCAACCATTGAGTAGAATGTCGCGCTGTCACTGATCGGTGAGACTTGCTTGAACAACTCACCAATAGGGCCAAATTCAGACTGCCCTAACCATAAATGAGCAAGGGCAGCGAAAAACAGCGCTGCCCCCATCATAAAACCACTGGATTTCATTACTGCTCCGCTAACGTCAACAACGATTGCGCCATAGCTTCTGCGTTATACAAAATCGACATTGCCCCACCGTAACTCCAACTTGCCGCTACTGGGCTAAATTGGCCATTGCGAACAAAAGGCATGCTCTTCCAAACCGGAGATCGGTCTAACTTGTCTTGATATGGAAAAGGTTCAAAGTAAAGCGCAATGCCCTTCTTTACGTTCTTGAGCTCTGTCATTCGTTTTTGACTGATGCCCCACTGGCTCGCAGGAAGATCCATCGCATTTTCAAAGCCTAGCTGTTCAAGTGCGTATTGTGGTATCGAATTCTCACCATAAATGAACACCGATGTAGTACTCGCAAAACGGAAAGAGGTGACTTTTGGCTTGTCGCTCGGATACGCTTTGTCTAGTTCAGCCTTAAGAACAGCGATACGTTCATCCATTGCGGCCAATTTTTGGTTCGCTTGGTCTTCTTTGCCAAGTAACTGGCCAATCTTCTTGAAATTCTCGATAGCAGCCGCTGCATTATTGTGCTGTTCGCTGTACGTTTGGTAGAAAAGCACGGGCGCGATTTCAGAAAGTCGTTCCTGAAGATCTTTCTGCGGTGAAGCGATGAGAATCACATCAGGGTTTAGCTTCTTCAAAGCAGAAAAATTGGGCTCAGTTCGAGTGCCAATGTCCGCCACGCCTTCTGGGATCGCAGGTTGAACAACCCAATCGGTATAACCTGCAATATCAGGGACCGCGACTGGCGTAACACCGAGTTCAATCACTTGTTCAGCAATATCCCAGTTTAACGCAGCCACTCTAACGGGCTGAGCTTCAAGGGTTTTAACTCCCTCGCTGTCTTCAACTTGGTAATCGGCCATCGCATTAAACGATAAAGCGCTCGCTAATACGGATACCACCAGCTTTGTATTCAAGCACTTTACTTTAGAAACATGGGAAGCTATTCGTTGTAAATTCATATTGTTGCCTACTCAATCTAGATTCTATATTTATTCAAACGACAAAAGCAGCCCAGTAAAGGCTGCTTTAAATTGATAACCCTAACTTAGTTAGAATTCGTAATTAACATTAAATTCTACAGTTTGCTCTTGACCGTACCAGCAATAGCTCTCATTCCAACAAGTGTAATACTCTTCATTGAATATGTTATTTGCAACGACATTCGCTGTTGCGTTCTTAAGCGAGCTGTTAACCTCGCCTAAGTCATAACCTAGAGACAAATCAACTAAAGTATATGATGGTACTTGGCCTTTATTTTTGTCTGACGTATCGTTTAGAACCGTTTCTCCCACATAACGCACGCCACCACCAACTCTAAGACCACTCATTGCACCACTACGTACAAAGTAGTTAGCCCAAACATTTGCAGTATGATCTGGCACAAATACTGGTGTTTGTCCGATATTTGATGCATTTCTATCTTCAGTAATTTCCATATCTGTGTATGTGTAGTTCGCTAACACATCCAAGTTTTCAGTGACTTGTGCTCGTCCTTCCAACTCAATACCTTGTGAGCGAATCTCACCAACTGAAGTCCATGGTGAAGCTCCATCAGGACGAACTCCAACATTTTTCTTATTCACTTGGAACAGAGCCATCGAACCTGAAATCATATTCTCATATGAGTCATACTTAAGACCAAACTCGACTTGTTCACCGGTTTCAGGATCTAAGTTATTACCGTTAGTATCTAACTTTACACTCGGTTCAAAACTGGTAGCAAAATTAGCAAATGGCGATAAACCGTTATCAAATTTGTACAAAGCGCCTAAGCGGTATGAGAAGTTAGTATCATCAGTATCCGTTTTGCTTGGTGCACCACCCAATACTGATACTTTTGTCGTTGTTTCGACTTTGTCAAAACGACCACCAGCAATGAACACCCAATTATCAATCAACATCTGATCTTGGAAATAGAATCCAAGCTGACTCACTTCAATGTCGTTATTTTGATAATACGTTTTTGTAAAATCATTCGGATTCAGCTTATTGTTATTTGGATTGTAAAGGTTGATGCTATCAACACCTGAGAAAGCGTCGTAGGCTACATCACCCTCTATGTTTCGATAATCCACACCAAAAAGTAAATAGTGATCCAATGAGCCAGTGGACACTAAGCCCGATAGTTGGTTATCAACACTAATGCCAGAAGAACTTTCATCGGTACTATATGCCGAACGAGCCAATGAGCCAGTTGAAGCGTCAAAATTGCCACTGGCGGTACTTTCTTGATAAAAGTCCGTTTTCATATAACGGAAATTCTGAAGAAATGCCCAATTTGAGTTGAAATCATGGTTAAACTTATAGCCAGTAACCAAGAAATCACGCTTGATAGTGTTGTAATTAACATCTCCAGCAAATGTCGACGGTGAGATTTTTCCTGATTCAATCGCCGCTAGTGGTAGTGTCACGTTCTGACCTAGTGCAGGGTCATTCTGATAATAAAGATTGAAGTTAACAAAGGTTTTATCAGACACATACCAATCGATTGATGGCGCAATCACATAGCGCTCTTCCTCGACACCGTCTACTTGCGTGTCTTTCTTACGACCCAAAGCAACCAAGCGATAAGCAACGTTGTCACTCAAAGCACCGGTTGTATCAATTGAAGCTTCAACTAAGTTATCTAAACCCGTTGCTAAGCCAATTTTCGTAGACTCTTCGAACTTAGGCGCTTTTGCAATGATATTAACCATGCCTCCTGGTGGCATTGATCCGTAAAGAACCGATGTTGGACCTTTAAAGATTTCCAAACGCTCCATCGCAATAGGGTCAATCTGAGGTTGTACGTTCCATCCGGGAAGGATTGGCAACATCATTCCGTCATAATAGTTATTCGTAGAGTCAAAACCGCGAATTTTAACCCAATCACTAAGAACCACTGCACCACCTTTATTCTCGGTTGATACACCTGGTGCATAACGAAGAGCTTGCATTACAGACTTAACACCACGTTGTTCCATCTGTTCGCTTTCGATAACGTTAAGTGTTTGCGGCGTTTCTCCTGGCGCTAAAACGGTTTTCGTTGCTGTATTACGGTAGGCTTTACCCATAACAGTAATAGTTTCTAAATTCGAATCTGCCGAAGTAACGGTATCTTCCGCGAATGCTTGCGCTGAAAACGCAGTCAGCAACGCGACTGCCAATGATGAATACTTAAAACGAGTGTGAGTGGTCATGATTCCCTCGGTACCAATGCTTGATTGTAAATAATAATAAATCTCATTTGCATTGTATGTATCTAGAGATGGGATAATTAACAATTTGGTGCAAGTTCAAAAAGAACTTGGCCTATTTTGAGTAAAACCAGGTCAATTGCTGATTAAACACACAATTGATCTAGTCACATTTGGCCGAGTAGCCTTTGACCTTGCAGTAAAAGGCTTTTGAGAAGGGGGGAGAAAGTCGGAGAGCTGAAATATGACTACGATTTAATAATAGGAACCCAGTACTCCATTTCCGCATCAGAAGCATGAGCTTGATAGCCAAATGGGTACATCTCAAGTTCATAACCATCAACGCCACGATAACCTGAATTTGGAAGCCAATTAAGCACAAACCAACTTAGAGTATGGGGTAGATGCTCTATAGGGCCACAGTGCTTCACTACAGCATAGGTTTGCTTCGGAATCGTCAGCACCTCTAACTTATCCGAGATAATACTAGGCAACAGTGGAATAGAAATGCCCTCATGGAGTTCAACCCCCGCCCAGTAGTGAATATTGGTTCCGTCAAAGCAAGACTGAGTTAGGTCAACAACACCAATGAACTGGAGCATGTTGGCGTCAGGGATTTCAACTTCACCTTCTAAACGTGACCATAGCTGAGGGACTTTCTGTGCGAAGTCTTGTGTGAGTGAAAATAAGCCACTGATTTCTGATGTCATACCTTTCACTAAGAAAGACTCTCTTTCATCAATGCGCACTTCCACAAAGCTTAACGCCTTCTTTTCTGAATTACTCGCTGTTTCAGACACTTGTATCGGCTTTCTTAGCCCGACTCTTTTGCCTGCCTTCCTATACTGACTTGGGCTTACTCCAAACATTTGCTTAAACGAACGGCTAAAGCTTATTTCTGAATTGAACCCGAGACCGAGCGCAATATCGATAACGCGTTCTTTTCCATCAAGCAGCTCTTCTGCAGCCTGGCTTAACTTTAGCTCTCTCACATAGTTAGCCACGGTAAGCCCTGTTTCGGCTTGAAACACTCTCTGCAGTTGCCAGCGAGACCAACAGCTTTGCTTTGCAATATCTTCTAGAGATAACGCAGAACTAAGGTTCGCATGGATATAAGCCAAAACGCGGCTGATACGGTCAAATGCAGGTGTGTTCATATTCAAGCTTTCATATTCTCGGTGGCGGCTAAGGCGTGTTGACCTTTCGGGGTTGAATAAAGCTCAACACGATCTAAAACATATTGGTTTCAACAATACTTTTATCACTTAAAGTGGCTTTTATCACTTAAAAAAACACAGCCTACTCACACTTTATAAATATCAAAAACGGTAAAAGCACCGAATAGATGCTCCATTTTGTATGGTTATCCTCGATTATGTTCGTTATGATAACGCAACTAATTCTCATTTATTGATTTAAGATGCTTCCCCAACTGCACAATATGATCACCCGTCGGAAAGCCCCGTCTCTACATCAAAAAATCTTCGCTTACTCAAAACAAGTGACCCCTTATTTAAGCGGAAGCTTTGGTGCACTGAATAGCAAGAGCATTGCTGTAACAAATGAGGATAGCCATAAAGAACTCAAACGGGTTTACGATGGTCTTTCGCAAAGTCACCCAGAGGCAGGCAAAGCGTATTGGTTAACGCGAACCTGGGATCTCGTGTGTTGGCAACCTATCTATGTGACTTTCATTTCTATCTATGGGCTTCATTCATTGCCCGATATCAAGAATATCGGTCAATTTAGATACAAAGAGTTCATTACTGGTTACCGCTTCTTTAATGGTGATCATCAACATGGTTCACCAGAAGAGCTGATTCCAGATGCTGGTGAAGCCATTCTTGCACTGACTGAGTTTTATCGAAGCCAGATCAGTGAATGGACACGTATTCGCCCAGGGTTTACCAATCATTTATTGGCCGATCTATTGTTAGGCAGTTTGATAAAACTTCAGCAACACGAACCAAGCCTGACCAACGATTACATTACTGCGCAAGCAAAGCTTTGGTTAGAAGCATGCCAGTTACCTGAAAATCATTTAGACAGCCTTAAAGTGGATTCTAATTCGGGGATGTTAAAACTGATCAGAATCAGCTGCTGTTTGGTTTATAAGTGTGATTCAAGAAAGTACTGCGACGATTGCCCTAGGCATCCTGACAACAAAAAAGTCGCTTAGTCACACCATTGATTAAAGCCCAATATGACAAGCCTTCTCCATTGAGCTTCGCTACTGACCTAATTACAGGACTGACATGTTTCAGCTTTCAAACATCAAAATAGTTCGTGATAACCGAACCATTCTCTCAATCGAAGACCTCGCGATTCCGACTAATGAACTGACTGTCATTCTTGGCCATAATGGTTCGGGTAAATCTACACTCGTTAATTTACTCTCAGGGCAGATGTCGCCGGATCACGGCAGCGTGGAACTAGACGGCGCTTCCCTCTCTTCATTCAAAAGCAAAGAGTTAGCGAAAAAAATTGCTTATCTACCGCAGAAGCTCCCGGCTTCTGCAGGCTTAACAGTCGAAGAACTGGTTCGGTTAGGACGTTTCCCTTGGAGAGGCGCATTAGGTCGTTGGAACTCTGAAGACAAATCGATTATCCAACAAGCAATGGAAAGAACCGGTGTCACTGAATTCTCACAAGCCTTGGCGGATGATTTATCTGGAGGAGAACGTCAACGTGCGTGGGTATCAATGTTGTTGGCTCAGCAGTCCCCGGTACTGATCCTTGATGAACCGACATCGGCACTCGATGTGCATCACCAGTTTCAACTAATGGGCTTACTGTCTGAACTCAACAAAACGGAAAACGTTGGGGTGATCGTAATTTTGCACGATTTGAATCTAGCACTGCGTTACGCGACACACATCGTCGCCCTGAAAAAAGGTCAGATTGCTTTTGAAGGCAGCGCGGATAAGTTGCTTGATGAACAAGCGCTATCGACTTTGTATGAGTCTGCGATTCGACTGATCGATCATCCAGCTCCAGCAAATACTGCAGCGAGTGAGAAGGTTGCCGTCGTCTGTGAATAGTTCGGGCATTTCAGTTTAAGTCCAAGCGATAAACTCTAAGCTCTAAGCTCTAAGCTCTAAGCATAAAGAAAGCCATTGAAACCATAGAACTTCAATGGCCTTTTCGTTTTTCACTCGCTAGCTAGCTAAATAATTAACCAAATAACTAACTCAGCTGCGACTCTCTCGCTTCTTGGCTACTGAAACCACGTAAAATATTAAACAGGGTAATCAGTGTGAACAACATGATGACAAGCGACAAATGCCACGCTTCTCCTAGCCCTAATTGAACTAGCCCCATACTCACCATTGAAGACACCACCATCTGCCCTCCGCCAGACATCGCTGCCGCCGCGCCAGCGTTCTTCTTATAAGGCAACATTACCAAGGCCTGAGCACAAGGCAACGCAATACCATTACCAAGAATCATCAAGAACTGGCCAAGCATGAGATACAAAGGCTCAAGTGGGCAAAAGAAAAGCCACAACGCCGCAGAGATATGCAATACAGGGGTACATAACAGAGTTTTCTTGTTACCCAACATAGGGCGAATACGGTTACATAAACTTGTTCCGCCCAGCATACCTAACGCAGGAATCACCGCCCACATTGCGTATTCATCAGACGTCATGCCAATCTGGTTTTGCATGATAAATGGCATCACTGATACGGTGGTGATCATCAAGCTAAAGTTAAGCCAACCGATACTCGCAAAACTCATAAAATAACGCGAAGTGAGTAACTCTTTGTATTGAGAAACCATTTTCTTTGGCGAAGGGATAGCCGAAACCTGAGTGACGGTTTCCTTAAATTTGAACGCCAACACCACCCAAGCTAATGAGACATAGCCAAGTAGCGAGATAAACACCATGCTCCAGCCAAAGTGGAAGTTAATAAACCCACCGATAACCGGTGCGATCAAAGGGGTAATAGACGCAACTATCGCAATATAAGACATCGCCAAAGGCAAGTCAGCGCCGTTAAATCTATCCCGCGTGGAAGCACGAGCAAGTACAGCGCAACAGCCAGTCCCTAAGCCTTGCAGGAATCTCCCCATCACCATGCTAGTAAATGAATGGCTAAAGAAGATGATCATCAATAACCCAAGCATGGCAATCAACAAACCACTTAACAGTACCTTCTTACGCCCGAGAGCATCGGAAATAGGACCATAAATGAACTGGGAAGGCCCAAAACCTAATAGATAGACACTCACTAAGAGCTGAGCTTGCTCTAGCGAAACATCAAAGTCTTTCGCGATCCAAGGTAATGATGGAAATACCAACCCCATACTGAGTTGGCCGATGCTGATGACCAAACACGCAAGTAAGATCGATTTAAAATCGAATCGACGACTCATCATTTAATACGTCCGTTCGAAGGAAAAACGTGCGTATCTAACTCACAACATAAAAACAGAGAAAATAGCGGAAACGCTGCTGGCGAGTTGTTCATAATGCTCCGACTGGATCAAATAGAGAAAGGCACAGTAAACATACTTGAGCTTGTATAATCATACAATAGACGTTCAACTAAATATGTGAATAGTCACTTTTCAGTAACCTCAACTTTCCGCCTATCGACCACAGGCGCTAGACTAACACTAGACGCTCATAATCAAGGGACTTAAATGAACACTCATCATCGTATTCTTTCCTGTGCTTTGGCACTCATCGTATCAGGTCCAATTGCTTCAACCTCAGTTTTTGCATGGCAGGCAGAGAAGATCACCGACGGACTCGTGATCCCTTGGGGGTTGGCTTATATCAACGACAACTCCATGCTAGTAACAGAAAAATCAGGCGTCATTAAACAGGTTGATTTAAAGACGGGCGATCAAAGCACACTGTTCAGGCTGCCCAATGTTTGGGCGAAAGGCCAAGGTGGCCTGTTGGATATCGCGCTCTCCCCTTTTGAACTTGGGAAATTCTATGTCACTTACAGTAAAAACGTCGATGGCGAAGGCGTAACAACACTCGCTTCTGCCAGTTACACGAACGGTGAAGTGTCTAACTGGCAAGATGTGTTTGTGTCTAAATCTAGAACAGATACAGGCCGTCACTTCGGTAGCCGTATCACCTTTGATGAGAGCCATCTGTATTTTTCAATCGGCGATCGTGGTGACCGCGACAACGGCCAAGACACCATGACTCACGCAGGCTCAATATTGCGATTAAATACCGATGGAAGCACGCCAAGCGACAACCCGTTCGTGGACAACAACAAGGTGCTCAATGAGATTTGGAGCTATGGCCATCGTAACCCACAAGGCTTGTATTACGACTTCCCAACCCAGAAGCTGTGGTCGATTGAACATGGTCCGCGAGGCGGTGACGAAATCAACCTAATTAAAGCAGATGCCAACTACGGGTGGCCTGTCACATCACACGGAAAAGAGTATTGGGGCCCAATTAGCGTAGGCGAGTCTGAAACTAAGGATGGCATTGAAGCGCCTAAAAAAGTCTACGTTCCTTCAATTGCTCCGGGGAGCTTGATTGTTTACCAAGGGGATAAATACCCAGAGTTGAAAGGAAAGCTGCTGGCTGGCGCACTTAAGCTTACTCACATTAATATTGTGACAGTCAATGAACAAGGTGAGGCAATTAAAGAGGAACGTATTTTAGAAGATTTAGGCGAGAGGATAAGAGACATTGAAACTTCACCAAGCGGCGACATCTTTTTCAGTACCGATAATGGCAACTTGTATCGCTTGAAAAAGTAGTCAAAACCTCGTTCCAATAGACACATGATGCTTACCGTGAGATTTATAAATATAAGCCGTTAAAATTGGAGCCAGGCACCCAATTAGCGGCTTAATAATTTGGAAAATAAATGTGCCAAAACAGTGCAATTACTCCAAATTCGTCATCAATTTCGACCACCTTTTTCACAAAAACTACAACAAATCACCATACAACTGTAACTCCATGATATTTAAGGAATGCAAAGTTTGACTACCCCCAAGTTTCTGCAACCTTTCACTATGGATTCGATTGACTATCCCCTAATTTGATTTAGACTTCATCTCGGCTAGAAAGAAAGTTCTTTGTATATAAACATTTCGTTGGATTACTAGTAACCCCGTTGTGTTGTACGCAATAGCAATAAACTTTTCCGCGCTATCAGTGCCACAATTGGCTCAAAATAAAAATTTAATTTTAGGATATCATCATGTCTAACACAGTTACTGGTAAAGTAAAATGGTTCAACGAAACTAAAGGCTTCGGCTTCATCGAGCAAGAAAACGGCCCAGACGTATTTGCACACTTCTCTGCAATCACAGGCGACGGTTTCAAAACTCTTGCTGAAGGCCAACAAGTTGAGTTCACTGTATCTCAAGGTCAAAAAGGCCCACAAGCTGACAGCATCAAAGTACTTTAATTTAGTATTTTAAAGCTTTCTAAAAATAGCCAGCCTCTGCTGGCTATTTTTTTACCCGCTATTCAGAGATTTAAGGTAACATCCCCCCACTATTTCTATCTAAGACACCCTATCAATGGCTCTCAAACCAACAATCTATAAGTTTCGTATTTCTTTAACCGATATGAATCGCGACTATTACGACTCTTTTAATCTAACGGTTGCACAACACCCTTCTGAAACAGAACAGCGCATGATGGCTCGTATCATTGCTTTCTGTATCAATGCATCTCCTGAACTTGAGTTCACTAAAGGGTTGTCTAGCATTGAAGAACCCGATTTATGGCAGAAGTCGTTAGATGACCAAATCTTAGAGTGGATTGATGTTGGCGAACCCGATCCAGAACGTGTTAAGAAAGCGACTCGCCTATCTAAGTCTGTGAGCGTGTTTAGCTTCAACACTAAATCGAATGTTTGGTGGGAACAGAACAAAGGTAAATTCGGTTATCTGAAAGCTCAGATCGTTCGTCTGGACAACGATGGTATTGAGCAGCTAGCAGCGATGACACAACGTACTATGGACCTTTCAGTAATGCTGTCGGGTAACTCTGCGTTCGTAAACAGCGACACTCAATCTGCAGAAGTCACGTGGGAAGAGCTACAGAGTAATGACTGAGATCCAAACTCAGACTGAACCTCAGCGCCAAACTAAGCTCGAAGCGTGTTTGCAGCTCGCAGGTCTCGATTCAGTCAAAGCGCTGACGACGGGCTATGAAAAAGAATTAAAGTCATTTATTGATGAAAACCATGCTCTGTTTAGGCACGCTTGCGAGAACAAGCCAGACAACTCTGCACGTCAGACGTTGCTTGGTCTGTTAACCAAGGTACATATCGATGCAAGCTATCGCTTTGAAAGCAATAAAGAAGCGAATGAGGCGATGCAAAATGTATTCGATAATACAGTGGGCACTGAACACTGCGACAAGTTTCAAAACTCTAACGCTCAGCAGTTAAAGTTAATCACTCATTTGTGGTTGTTCGTTCAGGGACGACTAGGAATGGATTACAGCCTTGCTAATGATCACGCAGCAGTAGCCGCTTCGTTGCTATCTCGCGTATCAAAAAACACCGATGATGAGATTCGCGTAGAGTTCATGGCAAGTTTTTATGATGGTTTGAACCTCTATCAAGCTGAGAATAAGCCGTCCGGTTTTGTTCACCACTTTAAGCGTTTGTTTAATCTTTCTTAAGCATTCCACCAGCTGCTGTACCCAAATTTGCGCTTTATAGATTCTGTAGAGCGCATCTAATTTCCGTTCCAACCAACCCACATCGAAAATGCAGATTCCCTATTACACTCGTTCCTCGCTTTAGAGAATGACGACATTCGCAGTCTTTGCTGTTTACTTTATTACAAGTACAAAAAAGCCCCCTCAAGATACCGCGCTTCAGCATCGTTGTTTATCCGATTGCAATCCAAAAACCATACGTTAGAAACGAACAAAGTCTTGTTGTGATAATGATACTTCTCATAACACGACGAATTAAAGCTACGTATATGGCAAGGTTACTTTACAACTATAACTTATCAATTTATTCAAAAAGTGCATATTTTTCAGATAATTATTATCAAATGGAAATATCAGTTATGTGACGAGCAGAAGCATTTTCTCTTGTGATGATAAGTACACTGACTTTTATAAAATGATAATAAAAAACCTGCAAATACAACTAACGTTAACTTTAAATTATCTTGTTTTATAAGCGGAGAATTAAAATGAAAATATGGTCTGTATCCTTTCTTGCAACTGCAGTAGCTGTCGCTCTAAGCAGTAATGCGATAGCTTGTACTGGGCTTATTGTTGGCAAAGGAGCCTCGAACGACGGTAGCATTATGATTGCTCGTAATGAAGATTTTGGCATTAACAACTGGAACAAATACCTAAAGTATCGACCTGCGCAAGATAACCAAGAAGGTGACTGGCAGTTAGGTAACGGGTTAATTGTTCCGATGCCAAAACACTTCTTTGCTTACTCTGCGATACCAGACTGGGATGCGGATACCGTTAATCGCGATGGAAAGTTCTATGAAGAACGTGGGATTAATGAACACAACGTTGCCATTTCAGCAACAACCAGCGCAGAAATAAACGACAAAGTCGCCAAAGTAGATCCTTTAATCGATAATGGCGTAATCGAAGCCATTATACCTACGCTAATCCTTCCTCAGGCAGAAAACGCAAAACAAGCTGTAGAGTTACTCGGTCATTACATCGAAACCTATGGTGCTGGCGAAGGTAACAGTCTCTATATTGCAGACACCAATGAGGCGTGGCTATTTGAAATTGGTTCAGGTCACCATTGGATTGCTGTAAAAGTGCCTGATGACAGTTACGCCATGATTGCAAATGGCTTGCGTGTACATGATGTGAACTTGGCAAACAAAGAGGTACTGCATTCAAAAGATATATTCGAGTTTGTAGAACAGTACAAACTGCTTGATAACGCAGATAAAAAATCTTTCAATTTTGCTAAAGCATTCGGAGTTATTGGTGATGAGTATAATATCGATCGTGAATGGCTAGGCCAAAAAATGCTGACACCTTCGCTGCATCAACAAAGTCGCATGACGCAATACCCTTTGTTTATGAAGCCAGATGCAAAAATCTCAGTTGAAGATGTGGCGGAAGTACTTAGCGCGACTTATAAAGACACGGTTTTGGAAGGAAAATCGAAACGACCAATTAGAGTTGAGCGTCAACTAGAGTCGCATATTATTCAGCTTCGTCCTGAGATGCCAGAAGAGCTTCAAGGTATTATTTGGCAAAGCTTCGGCGTGTTACCAGAATCTGTGTTAGTGCCGTTATACTCAACCCTACAAGATTACCCAAAAGCGTACCAGTTAGGCGATGATAACTACAGCGATGACTCTGCTTATTGGCAGTTCCGTAGCTTAACCGCCCTCGCTTCTTCAAACCCAGACAAGTATTTACCAGTACTAAAAGCAACTTGGGACAAAGAAGAAACTCAACTATACAAACAGGTCACACACTTAGATAAAACGTTAACAGACATGTATAAAGTAGATAAACAAGCGGCCCTGAACATGGCTGCCGACTACTCATACGGACAGCTTAAGCGTACTTTAGATATGGCGACTGAGCTTAGATACAAAATGATTACAGATTTGACTAAAAGCACAGAGAAGAAATACTCAGAAGAAGAGTTTAAGAAAATAGTCAATCTGTAGGCTTATGAAGCAACCAATAAAAACGGAGCATAATGCTCCGTTTTTTGATCTTAATCGGTTTAGTTCTAACGCAGGCCGTGTAAGAACTCATGGCGCGTTGCTGGGTTTGATCTAAAAATACCACCCAGAGCTGTTGTTGTCGTTTCGCTGGTTGCGTCCATTACACCACGAGATTTCACGCAGTAATGAACCGCATCCATGGTGACAGCAACATCATCCGTTTCTAGTAGCGTTTGTAATGCTACAAGGATTTGCTGCGTCATACGCTCTTGAACTTGTGGACGCTGAGCAAAGAAACGAACGATTCGGTTGATCTTCGAAAGACCAATGATCTTACCTTGCGGAATGTAAGCTACTGCAGTTTTACCATCAATGGTGACTAAGTGATGCTCACATGTGCTGGTTACGGTAATGTCTTTTACTCGTACCATCTCACGAACACCCATCTTGTTTTCGATCACGGTGATTTTAGGGAAATTGGCGTAATCCAAACCAGAAAAAATCTCATCCACATACATTTTCGCAATACGTTGTGGTGTTTCTTCCAGACTGTCATCTGCAAGATCAAGTTCAAGGAGAGTGAGAATCTCACGCATATGGTGTTCGATTCGTTCCTTTTTCTCTTCTCGGCTAACCTGGTTAGGACGCATTGGTGTCTCTAATCCGCGGCTTGCTAGCGCATCTTTAACCAACTTCGCTGATTCGCTAAGACCTGACATTGAACTTCCTCTTTTATTGCCCCTTCTGGATGGCAAACAAGGATACTCGGAATTTTGAATAAATACACCCATATTTTAAGGGAGGTCATTATTTACGGGGCTTAAACTATGCTAAAGTGGCTGCAATTTCGTTGGCGAACAACCGTGATTTGATAATTATTAAACCACCATTGCCAACCACTAAATCAAAATAATAACGACCAAAGGATTTCAATTATGGGCTGTTGCGACGCTCCGAGCTTGATGCCAATTGAAGAAGCACTAGATAAGCTGCTATCACCAATCAAACAAATCCAAACGACTTTATCTCTACCTCTTGCTGAAGCATTAGGTTATGTCCTTGCTGAAGATATTCTTTCCCCTATTTTCGTACCTCCTTTTGATAACTCAGCAATGGATGGCTATGCACTGCGCTTAGTAGATCTAGAAAACGGTAAAGTGCTACCATTAGCAGGCAAATCTTTTGCAGGCCAACCGTTCGAAGGTGAATGGCCAAGCAATACCTGTATTCGCATTATGACTGGCGCAAAAATCCCGGAAGGTTGTGACGCTGTCATCATGCAAGAAAACACAGCCGAAACTGAGGCTGGTATTGAGATTCAACAAGACAACATCAAGCTGAACAATAACATTCGCCCTACTGGTGACGACATCAAACAAGGCGATATCGTTCTTAGCCGCGGTGAGCGTTTAACACCTCGTGACATTCCAATGATTGCTTCATTGGGTGTGAGCCACGTGACAGTGTTACATAAGCCTAAAGTCGCTTTCTTCTCTACTGGCGATGAACTAAAACCATTAGGCCAACCTCTTGAAGACGGTCAGATCTACGACAGTAACCGTTACGGTATTAAACCATTAATCGAAGCCTTTGGTTGTGAAGCTATCGACTTGGGTATCATCCCAGATTGTCCTGCAACGCTTAAAGAAACTTTCGAAAAAGCACAGCAAATCTCAGACGTGGTTGTGACTTCTGGTGGCGTGAGTGTTGGTGAGGCGGATTACACCAAAGACATTTTGGAAGAACTGGGGCAAATCGGTTTTTGGAAGCTAGCTATCAAACCCGGTAAACCGTTCGCATTCGGTGAATTAGATAACGCATGGTTCTGCGGTCTACCGGGCAACCCAGTGTCGGCGATGATGACCATGTACGTGTTGGTTCAACCTATGTTGGCTAAACTTGCGGGTCATACAGCGTGGACAGCTCCGGAATCTATTCCCGCTATCACCAAATCTGCATTCAAAAAAGGCCCAGGTCGTACTGATTACCAGCGTGGTATCTACTCGATTGAAAACGGTCAGTTTGTGGTAGAAACAACAGGTAACCAAAGCTCTGGCGCTTTCCGTTCAATGAGTTTAGCAAACTGCTTTGTGGTACTAGAGCGCGAACGCGGTCGTGTTGAAGTCGGTGAAACGGTTCAAATTCAGCTGTTTAACTCGACGCTTTACTAACGAGGCTTACTGATGGAAATACTGTCTGACGCAGAGATGCTTCGCTACAACCGTCAAATCATTCTTAAGCAGTTTGATTTTGAAGGCCAAGAAGCGCTAAAGCAGAGCTCAATCTTAGTATTAGGGGCTGGAGGCTTAGGTTGTGCTTCTGCTCAATACCTTGCAACTGCGGGCATTGGTAAGCTCACGCTCATCGATGATGATATTGTCGAGCTTTCAAACCTGCAACGACAAGTCCTTCACACTGATGCTGATATTGGCAAGAAGAAAGTCGATTCTGCCGCTGAGTCGCTGCAGGTATTGAACCCTCATCTGACAATTGAAACTGTCGACCACAGGCTTGATGACCAAGCACTAGGAAAGTTGATTGAAACTCACTCCCTTGTTCTTGATGCCAGTGACAACGTAGAAACGCGCAATCAACTCAATCGCTTGTGCTACACGTCAAAAACACCACTTGTTTCTGGTGCTGCGATTAGAATGGAAGGTCAGATTAGTGTGTTCACGTATCAAGACGCAGATGCACCGTGTTACCAGTGTTTGAGCGCCCTATTTGGCAACGCTGCACTAAGCTGTGTTGAAGCTGGCGTTATGGCGCCAGTTGTCGGAATGATAGGTGCCGCTCAGGCTTTGGAAGCTATCAAGGTTATTGCCAATTTTGGGCAACCAAAGCAAGGCAAGCTTTTGATTCTCGATGCCATGTCGCATAACTGGCGTGAGATGAACTTAATGAAGATGCCTAATTGTTCGGTGTGTGGATAGACACAGTCGTAATCCCCTCCCACCGAAAACTTAAGCCTAAGCCTTGACTAAAGTCAGGGCTTTTTTAGAGCTCTACATCAGCTTCTCACATCGATTTATCAATTTGAAATACTCTATGAAAGATTAGTTTCATTTGAGTTCTCATTTTGAGAATATAATGAACACCTCACCAAACCGAAATATAATAGATAAAAATCAATAACTTAAAATTGGCACATAACTTGTAACTGTATCTAAACCTTCTATGACAAGGATGTAGATATGAGAATTACAACGTTAAGTTTGCTATTAAGTGCGTCTTTTGTCGCCAACTCCGCGCCATTCGATACCTGTCCAAGCCAGGCTTACCTCTTTCAATCAAAACCCGTTGAGGTTTGGGGTGTCAACCTAGTAACAGGTTCAACAACCCTTCTAGAAGACGATACTGGTATGAATGCCAATATCAATGGTGTTGGTTTCGACTTTCAAGACAGATATATCTACGGTTACGACACAACAAACAAACGCTTGGTGCGACTTGGACAGGATTTCCAAGCTGAAGTCATCAATACCAGTGGATTACCAACCGACCATACCTTCTATGTAGGCGATGTCTACGACCACGTTTACTACCTCTACCGCACCGGTAAGGGGCTGTTCACTGTTGATCTATCCCCTCTCGATTCAGATCCTAATGCAACCGTTACGGTCAACAAAATCGCAGGTAGCCCCGCAACCGTAAAACTGACCGATTTTGCTTTTCACCCAAGTGATGGCTCTTTATATGGCATCGATAATGACTCCGGAGGCTTATACAGCTTCAACCCGACAACGGGTGCCGAAACCTACATCGGTGATACTGGTGAGTTAGGCACATTCGGAGCGGGTTATTTTGATGTAAACGGCTATTACTACGTATCTCGAAATCAAGACGGGAAAATCTACCGAATCAACCTATCTCCCGACAACGCGACCAATATCGCCGCAGGTATTGTTCCAGCCGTTGAATTTGTATCGAATGGGCCTTCTTCGGGACAAAACGATGGCGCTCGTTGTGCCAATGCACCGGTTGTTGATGAAGATTCAAACATCGACTTTGGTGACGCGCCAGACAGTTACCTAACCCTACTCGCAAGCAATGGTCCTCGACATGAACTTGATGGCATCACATGGCTAGGCACAGATGCACCTGACGCCGATCTTGATGGCTACGTAACTCCACAATCAGATGAAAGTGTTGGCATTGACGATGAATGGGCCAACGGTGGTATCGGTTTTGTCACCGCCCTTGAAGCCGGGCTTGATTCAAAAATTATCGTAGAAGCTTCGACCTCTGGGTACCTATCAGCTTGGATCGATTGGAACCAAGATGGCAGCTTCGATGGTGCTAACGAACAAGTATTTACCGACTACCAATTGGATGCTGGTGAAAACGATCTGTTCCTAAATGTCGATATCAACGCACTAACGGGGACTACTTGGGCTCGCTTTAGATTCAGCCAACAAACCAACCTGAGCTACTTTGGTGGTTCGACATCTGGTGAGGTAGTTGATATTCAAGTTGATGTGCTTAACGATGGTGCCACAGCTCGTTACTTCCCAAGTGCTTCAGGCTACGCAACTTTGGCGTATGAAGACAACTGGCCATATAAAGCAGATTACGACATGAACGATGCTGTTCTTATGTATCGTATTACCGAGATCCTTAAAGATGGAAAAGTCGTTAAATCCACTATCGACGGACGGTTAGCTGCTGTCGGGGCATCGTACAGAAATGGTTTTGCTGTTCGACTTCCTAACTTAGACCCGAGCTTAGTGAGTAGTGGTAACTCCTACATGAAGCACAATGGTGCATTCACTGACCTCGACCTAGAAGATGGGCGCAGCGAAGCAATATTTGTTATCGCCAATGACCTGACAGAAAAAATCAGCACTGGCTGTACCTTCTACCGCACCAGTAATGGATGTAAAGAAGATGAGCAGTTCTCATTCCAAATCGGTATTACCTTAGCAGGAGACGGTGTGAGTACAGACAGTTGGATAGACATGCCTTACGACCCATTCATCTTTGCAACACCTGGGTATTATCACGGTGAAAACCTGCCTCTCCATCCTGGACGTAGCTGGGAGGTTCACTTGCCAGACCAAGCTCCAACTGAAGCATTTGATACAGTAAATCTATTCAATACGGGGCTAGGTGTTGACGACAGTGACCCCGCAGCGGGCAAGTATTTTAAAACCGCAGACAATCACCCTTGGGCGCTACTGATTACTTCAGACACGGAATGGGAATGGCCACTGGAATATGTAGATATTGTCACAGCCTATCCAAACTTTGCGAACTTTGCTGAATCCGGTGGTACTCAATCAACAGATTGGTTCCAAACACCTGCCGCTGACCAATGTTACTTGCCTTAGGAGAATGATCATGAATATGCCAATTAAACAGACAGTAACAAACGGTCACAAAAATTCGAACAGTGCTTTGTTACCTAACCAGTCCAATACTGCACATAAAAAGAGTACGGCGCAGTCGCAATGTTGGGGGTTGTCGAAATCCATACGTATTACATTACTCATTGCACCACTAGTGTTGTTAGGTTGTGGGGGCGGAGGCGGCGATGGTGGCTCATCAACGTCAAGCCCAGCGCCTTCAACACCTGCGGTGACATCACCAGTGACGTCAACACCAGTGACGTCAACACCAGTGACGTCAACACCAGCGACGTCAACACCAGCGACGTCAACACCAGCGACGTCAACACCAGCGACGTCAACACCAGCGACGTCAACACCAGCGACGTCAGCGCCAGTGACACAAACACCAGCAGCGTCAGCACCTGTGATATCAGCGCCAGTTACATCACCATCAGTGGCCTCAACACCAGTCAATGTCGCAATAAACCCAGAACCGACACCAGTTACCGCGGTGGCCTCCAACGGCCCGCAAGCGTACAAAATGGATGAGCTCGTAATCCCTGATGGTTTCGATTACAACTCTGTAGATCAATTCGACCTCAATATTGATATCAGTAACATCTCAACCGATCGTTCGTTTGTATCTGTATATAGCCGATTTACCACAAGAGCAGATTCAACCTACAAGCCGGATTATTCAAGTAAGGTCATTGGCGGCCCTTTAGATAACGGAACATTCACCTCCAACTTTGCGGCGCCTTTAAGCGAAGATACTCTGTTGATTGAAATCTGGTTTTATGACGGTCAAGCACCGCTGCAACAAGTCGTTGCAAGTAACGGCTCACAAATCACTTGGTAAAAAGAAAGGAATAAAACGCGCTGAGTTAACTTAGCCAATGGCTAAATTCAGTGAAGTTAGGCAGCGGTCTCCAAGACAAAAGCTAAAAGTCAAAAGTCAAAAGTCAAAAGTCAAAAGTCAAAAGTCAAAAGTCAAAAGTCAAATAACAAAACATAAAGGTGAGCAATGAGGCTCACCTTTTTATTTGGGCGCTATTTCAATTTTCAGTACTGGTTATGTTCACTTTATCGAAAGCCTGTCTTATCTTTTAAAGATGACTTTCAAAGGCTTACTTTATGAAACAGTTGAAAATAGGATTCGTTATATTGTCGATTGGTATTGGGCTACTTTTATTTCTCACCTATTTCCCGATGACATCTTCTACCGGAGAACGCATTGAAGCCACAGTCATCTCCAATACGCTCACTCAATCCCTAGACGGACATAGGCGCTACCTCACGGTTGAAACTCAAGACAACAAAATATTTCGCGTTTCCATTCCACCAACAACAGACTGCCCTCTTGATTCTGTGGTCGCGCTTGATACATTAAACAATCAAATAACCGGACAAAGCAGCTATCAGTTCATCCACTGTAGAACAGCGCCTTAGTCGTCGATATAACAACAAGAATGGACATAATAAGAATGAATCAGCCACTCATTTCACCGGAACAACTTCAACAACGTTTGCTAGAAGAAAATAACATTGTAATCCTCGACGCTAGCATCGAATTTCAGATCCCAAGTGAATCAGAAAAGATCAAAGGACAGATGATTCCAGGAGCTATTCGTTTCGACTACGACAAAGACTTTTGTAACAAGCACACTCTGCTCCCTCACATGTTCCCGACCGAAAAACACTTCAACACTCGTGCTCGCGAAATCGGTATCAATCAAGACAGTACGATAGTGGTTTACGATAACTCAGGAACTTTTGCCTCACCTCGCGCATGGTGGATGTTTATGGCAATGGGACATAACAACGTTTATATCTTAGATGGTGGTTTACCTGCATGGATAGATGCCGGCTACGCAACAGATACCGACTTCAAAACAACAGTGCAAACCGGCAATTTTGAAGGGAGTATTCAAGGCAACTATTTTGTAAACGCTCAGCAGATTGAAAGTTACTCAACCAGCAAGAGCGCAAACATTGTAGATGCGCGTTCACAAGCTCGCTTCGATTCTAAGGTTCCTGAGCCACGCGAAGGCCTGCGTAGCGGTCACATCCCGAACTCAATTTGCTTACCGTTCGCTCAAGTATTAAATGATGGCAAATTGAGAGCTCAAAATGAATTAGCTGAAATATTTTCAACCTTAGACCTAACCCCTTCTCAGCCTATGTTCTTTAGTTGTGGTTCTGGGGTAACGGCTTGCATCATCTTATTAGCCGCTAAACTAGCCGGTTATTCAGGCGATATGGGTGTTTACGATGGTTCATGGACTGAATGGGGCGCGAATGAGAAGCTACCTATTGCCGTAACTAAAATGTAATTCAGCTTCGCTTAATGACACTGTTAGAATATACTGTGCATGCATACGGAGCTTGCTAAAGGTTATGGTTGGAATTCATGGTACTTAAGCATCTTATTGCTCAACAAGCTAGGCACTTAATAGCTCAGGTGTTTAACGCGATTGTAACTTGAAGACGTAATCGCCCGAAGATACAGTCGCTTGAAGACATGCTTACTTAACGACGCAGTTACTTAACTATGCAGTCACTTAACGACATAGCAATTTAGTGACCGAGTTAACGCTACCTCCGTGTAAAACCATACGATTTCTAGAAAAACCGTGATTAGCCATGGGTTAATTTTCACCATATTGAAGAGTGTTAATATTTCACTCAAGAATCTCTGTTCGTAGCCGTTAAACTATTTAATCATTGATATATTCATCTTTGATGTTTTTATGCCTCGTTGCATTAATCACACTGGCGATATAAACGTTTGTCACTTGCAGTCTGTTAAAAGTAGTCACCAACAAAAGGCATCTCATGGCTCTATTTAAGAAAAATATCTGGTCGCTGTACGCTCTGATCGTGCTGCTTACCCTGATACTTTTCAGCGCCTTTGGCATAACCAAGTGGCAATCAAACAGAGATGACTTTACTAAGCAACAACATATCCAAGTTGAGATCTTCTCTAGCTCAGTAAACTCTCTATTAACCAGCCAAGAAGCATTACTTGAAGTAGTTGGACATCAGCTTGCTCAGCAGTCCGATTTTACCCGCACAGCTTCGATTCAAATTCGGCCAATCTTAGATAAACTGCTTGATACTCATCCTGCAATAGCCGCTTTCGGGTTACTAAATCCTCAAGGGGATTACCTGTCAATCAGCTCAAACCTACAGCTGTCTGACCAATTTAATTTACTAGACCTCCCATACACCAAAGACTCATTTCTAGAGGCTGTATCTAGCGAAAAAATGGTTTTGGGGCGCACTTATTTCCATGATTCTCTTAACAGCCTCGTGATCCCATTAAGAAAATCCATTTCTATTGATGGCAAGAACGTTGATGCGGTCATGACAGCAGGCTTACGCTTAGACAGCACAATCTTGTTTGAAAACAATGCGCACGCAGGCAGTTACAACACGTTAACTCTACTTAGAACCGATAACTATCGTCAGTTTTTTTCTAGCGATATCGAGTCGCTAGACGCTTATTTGACACCGGTTAATCACGACCTGATGGCTCGTATTGCCAAAAGCTTTTCAGAACAAGTGAGTGTTAGCGTCGAAGATGCTAAAACGGGCAAATACACGTATTCTTTCTGTAACGATGACGGCGCATTCCCATCACTCGTTAGCGCTAGGTACATTCCAGACTACAAACTTTGGGTTGTCGGCCGAACAGACCTGGCGCACGTTGATGGTATATTCGCAAAAGAGTTCGGCGCTATTTTCTTTGTTTTTATTATTCTTCAGCTTGGTTTCTACTTCTTAGTAAAGTCGATTGCCAAGAACGAGCAACGAACTCGCAGTCAACTGATTTACCAAGCCAATCACGATCCATTAACCTCTCTCCCCAACCGTTCATATATGCGCAAAAACATCAGTAAATGGATTGAGAATGAATCAAAGCCATTCTCGCTACTGTTTATCGACATCGATAACTTCAAATGTGTTAATGATACCCATGGACACGACTTCGGTGACAAGGTACTCAAACAAATTGCATTACGTTTGATGCGGTTCCGCTCTCGAGTCAGCCTATTAGTGCGAGAGTCTAGTGATGAGTTCTTGTTTTTAACACCGCTGAGTAGTGAATCTGAAATTAAACGACTATCAGAACGAATTATTGACGTTCTCTCTCGGCCCTATGAAGTTGAACACTCTCAATTCTTGTTGGGCTGTAGCATAGGTATTGCTAGGTTCCCAGAACACGGAAAAGATTTAGATAGCCTGTTGCGCTCTGCCGACATTTCTATGTACAAAGCGAAACAGCAGCAAAACTCATACAGTATTTTCACGACTGAGATGCAAGACGCACACCTCTACAAAATGAAAGTAGAACAAAGGCTTCGTATTGCTATCGATAAACAAGCTTTATTTATGGTTTTTCAACCATTGGTTCGTGCAGATAAAAGCACTCACGGTGTAGAAGCGCTTGTGCGTTGGGTAGATGATGAACTGGGTTTTGTCCCGCCAGACGTATTTATTCCTATTGCTGAAAGCACAGGTTTAATGCAAAAACTCGGCACCTTTATTATTGAATCTAGTGTTATGCAAATCGCTCATTTACACCGAACGACGAACCAAAATATCGGATTGTCGATCAATATATCAGTCCGTCAATTCTCGCATGCGTCGTTCTCCGATCACTTATTCACGACGTTAGAGAAGTATCAACTTTCAGCGAGCAGCTTAACGCTAGAGATCACCGAAAGCCTGTTTATTGAAGATGTAAACTTAGTAAAACCCATTTTCGAAGCCTTACATGAAAAGAATATTAAAATATCTTTAGATGACTTCGGTACAGGCTATTCATCACTGAGCATGTTGAAGGATCTCCCTATCGACGAGCTTAAAATTGATAAGAGCTTCATTGATAACATCGCAGTCGATCAACAGTCACTAACAATGGTCCAGAACATCATCGCTATCGGTAAAAACTTCGGCATGGTGGTATTGGCAGAAGGCGTAGAATCAAACGAACACTTCGCGATTCTAAAAGCATGCGGATGTGACTTAATGCAAGGTTACTACTTCTCTCGTCCTATTCCTTATGATGAGTTATGCAAGTATCTCACACCGGCTCAAGTTATGGCTACAGAACTACCAGAACCTACGTTGTAACTGTTTGGGTACTTTACCTGTTTAAGCGAATAACGCTATAGATTAAAAAAGGGAACCCAAACGGGTTCCCTTTTCCTTACACACCACTTAACAGAGCGGTCCAAAAAATAAAAATACAGACAACGACAACAAAGCCCATTACGACTTAACTGTTATCACAACTCGTCGGTTACAACCTGTTGCCTTATTGTCTGTGACTTTACAAATTGGTGCACTTTCGCCATACGCATATTCAACAATGCGATTCCCTTGATGAAGATCTTTCTTCAAGTAGCTCGCCACTTGCCCTGCCCGGCGGGATGACAACGCTTTATTATAGGCTTTACTGCCTAAGCTATCTGCGTGACCTTCTATATAAATCTTGGATTTATCTCCCACTAAACTAAGGTATTGCCCTAATACTTGTTTATGATTTTCATCTAATAGGTACACATTAGTTGAATAATTAAGCACCAAAGATTGCGTCGCTTTATCATAGAAACAGACATCATCTTGAGCTGCGATTTGAATGACTTCACTCTCTCTATTGATCACCTCATTTTGGGGTTTTTCATCAAGCTCTATTAGCTTTCCAGTCACTTGTGTCGTAACAGTATGAGAAGACACCAACGTTTTCGAAGTGACATATTCGCCGACACTGCCCAAGCAGTTTGCATAACTCAATGGAGACAGTAGTATCGTAGACATAATTACTAGGTATCTCATGTTAATCCTTTAGTTTTCCGGTTTCTTCATTAATCAGATTCAGAATGTACTTGTACACATCTTCACCATCTTTTGCGTGGTAGATGTTTTTCTTACCAAAACAATCCCCAAAGCCATCACTTTCATTTACTTTGTAATTGATACCAATAACGCCCATTGTGACTTTCGTTTTTTCAGCTTCAGTCGGCGAATTACTTTGGAAGCGATTTCGTTTTGCGGATATGGTTGAACGCAGCTTTTTACAAAGCCCTTGATTCACTAATCTCTGCAGATAGCCACTGTCCCCATCACGTCCATCAGACAACACAATAAACACCTGCTCGGGGTTTAGATTCGTAGCTTTATTAGCTTCTTGGGCAGCAGCAATGATCCCATTCCAAGACGACGTTCCTCCACCAGCTTGCAGCTCGGTATTCATTAATTGAGACCGAAATTCATCATAGTCTTCAGTCAACGGGATATCATAAAACTTGTGATACTTAGCAAAATTAACGTTGTGAGTATGGAGACGTTCAACCTCGTATCGACTCATACCCCTCTTTGGCTCGAGTATTTCGTTATACAGTTTGGGTTTGTCAAACATTCGCCTAACCGTTGTTCCTGGCGAGGAACGAGCGTAATTGTAAGCGTATTTTTTTCTCCATGAACCGTAATAGCCATAAGCGTTAACTCTTACAGTTTTATCGGTCTGCTTAACATGAAACGGGTTGTAACCAAGTAAGGCGACTCGACTCTTTTCTTCAGTGTTGAATTTTTCAATGTCATCGACGACTCGTTTAATGGTTTCTTTCACTACATCTAACTTCATTTTTCCGTTCTTCCAAGGATTACCCATAGAACCACTAAAGTCACCGATGAAGTAAACGTCGACAGATTGAGGAAGATACTTTCGCGTGACCGCTCGTCCACTAACCGTAAATTCAGGTTCTAAATCGACATCTTCATACGAAATCCAGGATGTATATTTGGCTGTAGCACTAACGACAAAGTCACTAAATGGCGCCAATTCGCCACTAGCTTGAACACAACCATCTTTATATTCACATTTACGGGTAAACACGGCGACATCCACATCCTCTGAATTGTCTAAAATGTATCTATCAACCAAGTAACGTGCATACTTTACGTTTTTATCTTCATCCTCTTTAGGGCTTGCAATAAGTGCGAGGCTCGCAACCTCTGCAGCTTCTAATAACCGAGAGTGAGCCAACATCTGTTGCGACATT
This sequence comes from Vibrio tasmaniensis, assembly GCF_024347635.1. Taxonomy (NCBI): domain Bacteria; kingdom Pseudomonadati; phylum Pseudomonadota; class Gammaproteobacteria; order Vibrionales; family Vibrionaceae; genus Vibrio; species Vibrio tasmaniensis. The sequence goes on along the minus strand of NZ_AP025511.1, from coordinate 1,157,005 downwards.
TGCATCGAAAACGCCATAAAAATAACCATCGCTGGTAAGAGGCCAACGAACAAAACACCTGCGACACCTCGGTTTTTCTTTATCGATTTCACCTTAAACCCTCGCAAATGAATAAGATGTACTTACAAGGCGAAAGACTTCACCATTAGCAACACCAAGCACATTAATTGGAGTTTCATAACATAATGAAACCTGATACATGGGTAATCTGCGACCTCTTGATGTGATTGGCAGTATTTCTATCGCTTTTTGCTTCGTTATATCGCTCATATCAGGAAAGTTACACCCATGAATACTCCCTTTAGTTAGAGTTTTTTGAACCCTTCGGTAATTCACTTTACCTCCAGATAAAGCGGTTTCTTCAAGCCTTATTTCGTCGATGCGCATCCCAAATTTGTTTTTATCAAAGTTTGGAATCATTCGTTTCATCGAAGCAGAAGCAATCACAAACGCGTTGTGTTCTGTTTTTCTACAGTCACCCGCGCATATATCCATATCGGCATTAAACAATTGTTTTCGTTCAGCAAAGATAGTGGTCAATGAATAAGAAGCTCTGTCGAGTTGGCCCTTCTTATTAATAGCTAGCATATGATTGACTACGACAACGAAGATCCCTGAAGCAAAAACCAATACCATCGCCAATTCAACAGCAAATGCGCCTTTTTGTTTAGCTTGCACAACCTGCCCCCTGACCAATTTTGAACGAACATCTTTCATATTCTTGAATAGTGATGACTTCACGCTTAATAGCAATGTCTGGAAACCAAATGGATACAATCGGGTCGTACGTATACTCTAAAGCATAGACAGCTAATGCCATGTCTTCGGGTTCATCTTTCTTATCTGGACACTCATCTGTAGAAGCGTAAGTATCCGTACATTTGAGAAAGCCTTCGTAGTCACGAAAATAGTTAACATGGATAACCACACTCCCCTCTTTGACTACATTACTCCATAATGCCCCGCCAGCTTTGGTTAACTCATCATTGATCATTTTCCCGTAATTGATGGAATTGCTACTGCTTGAATCACCCGCTTTTTTGGTACGCATTACCGCTGTGGTCAAAGCATGGTCTGTCATGCTCATTGAGAACGTCAAAATACAGATCTCTACCCAGCCAAAGGCAATAGCTAGAAAAATCGGAATCCCCATAGCGACTTCAACCGTCAATGACCCCTTTTGCTTTCGCTTAAACCTTCTCATAGTCGGACATACCTTTTCTTAGTGTAATCAACAACGAATGCTCCCTTGATATCTATACTGTTTAAAAACACTTTAGCTTCATCTAAGTCATTAAAGTCACCAATGCAGTAACGCTTCCATAAACCATGTGTATACGAATAAACAGAGCCGTAGTTTGTTTTCAAATAGTTCAAAAAGTCAGAAGGGATCGCCGTATACGTCGCCAATACTTGCACACGATAAATGGGTTTTGCCCCGGGCTTAAGTTTTCTTGGGTCAAGTACAGAACCATCGACACTGTGTCTAGATGCTTGAAACTCTGTGGTAGCATCCAATTTACTTACGCGAGACGTCGGGGCGACAAAGCCCCCTGAATTAGCTTGAGAGCCAATAAACTGTTGTTCCATTTCTATCGTTGACTGTGTCACGACTTTCTTCCCTTTGCTTTTAGATATTGACCTCATTAATGCAGACAACTGTTTGTGAGCTTGCTCATCGCTATTCGAATGCTTCAAAACCTCTAGCGCGATATCCGGTCGCTGAGATTTAACCGAAGAGAGAATCAAGTTAGAACTCACTCTCTGATCATTCGGGTTCGAAAGGTAAAGGTCATATAAAATGTCTGTTGCACCCAAATAATCAGACTGCATTATTTTGACGACAGCGATATTGTTGCCAGCCTCCCTGTCTGAAGCCCCTTGTTTTCTGCTTTCCTCAAAATGTTCGATCGCTTGGGTAAATCGCTTTTGCTGAGCCAATATTTTCCCAGTTAAAAGTTGATACTCATACTCTTTGCCACCTTCATCCCGATACTTACTCAACTCTTCCAGTGCTTTTTCAAAATTCTTTTTTTGATAATAAAGCCTTGCATTAGTTAAAATGTATTCAGGTTCATTAAGATCATTATCATTGTAAGTACTGCGATACAGCTCAGCAGACTTGATATCTTTTAGATCTAAATACAAATTAACCAATTTAACTTTATATTCAGGTTCCGATTGTATATTTGCCTTATAAAATTCAATGAGTTTCTGTGAGTCACCCGACCCTAAAAGTAGTTGCTCTTTGGTATCAAGTTGGTTATTAACCGTTGAACAACCGGAGCAAAGAACCAAAACAATAACGGACAGTACAAAATTTCTTATCACATCAACGCCCTCATAATACCTGGAGCAGCAATTAAAATAATAATCGGAACCATGATAAAAGCGATAAGTGGAATCGACATCTTCGCCCCCATTTTCCCGATTCGTTCTTCTAAATCCATCATATTAAGCTCACGAATATCGCTTGCTAAAGTCACTAATACTGGGCCAACTGATGAACCAAATTGGAGGCTCTGCACCATGGTCATCACGAAACTTTGTGATTCACTGGTTGGAACAAGCTCATAAAACTCTTCTAATGCCTTTTCAAGACCTACCAGGCGAGAGCGTTCGACAGTCACTCTGACCACATGAGCAAGATTACTGTCCACTGAGTGAAGTTCTTTTGCCAAGTACTCCAAGCTAGACTCAATCGTCATCCCCGTATGGACGCAAACATTCATTAGGTCGAGTAAAAATGGCAATCGTGAACTTATGTGCTTGATGTTAGATTTACCTCGAGCCGACACATAAGAATCAGGGCCAATGATAAATATTAATAAAGCCCCCATTAGATATAACAGTGCGAATACTGCTTTTGTTTCACCGCTATAAAAATCAAAGACAATCAATGCTAAGCAAACACAAAAAGGAATTATTTTTAATAAGTAATAAGCATCAGCAAGAAAATCACTGTAAAAGCCAGCAGCGACCAATTTCCTTTTTGTTTCATGCTTATTAAAACTAATCCTAGACAATATAGCCTTGAATAAATCTGCTCTTTTCTTCTCTTCACGTGTCGAACCGATTATTTTTCGAGTCTCGATGTCCGCTCTCGTATTATCCCAAAATCGTAAACAATACGTTGCTAGGACTATCGATATAATAAATATTACGCTCCAAATTATAACGGTTTCAAAGTCCATCAATTCACACCCCGCAAAATCAGCCAAATGCAAAAGAACCCGACTAGCTCACTGGCTAATACATAATAAAAAATAGGTTGACCAGCTTCTTCAAACATCACAAAACTGTAGTTTTCAGGGCTCGTAAACTTCAAAATAATAAGAAAAATCACAGGTAAGCAGGCAATTATCTTTGCCGAAGCTCGAGCTTCTGAGGTCAAGGCATTTTTCTTTTTCTCCACAGCTCTTGAATCAAACATAAGTCGGTTTATTTTGTTGATCACATCTTTGAGTTGACCACCTCTAGCCAAGTTGATTCTTATCGTTGAAGCAAAGAAAAAGTACTCTAAGTACGGAAACGTATTGCTACTTCGTTCAAGAACGTCATCAGGGTCTTCACCAATAAGTAAACGCTCAGCCATGAACTTAAACTCTTTGCCCACTTCGTTATCAAGCTGCTTACCTACATACTCGAAGGCATGAATGATGCTTTGCCCTGAAGAAATAGCCCCACTCAAAATGTTCAGAGCGTCTGGAAAGTTAGTTTTAAAACGCTCTACTTGCCTTGCTTTTAGGTTGTTGTAAAAGACAAAGAACAAGAGAGGCTCAACAACAATCAGGCAAACTATAAAGTCCTGACGTAAAAAAAACTCATTGAGAGCATACGTTGCAGATGTCGTCACGGAGATAAACAATACCAGCTTCAAGGACATATTAGGTTGAAATACCTTGATTACCTTCTTGTACATTTTTCTGATTCTGGCTTTATAGCTCTCTTCAAACTGTTGTGAATCGATAACAGAGCGAACACCTTTCACTCCTTCAAACTCACCTTCCATCTCGATCAAACTACTCAATTTTTTGTTTTGGCGAGACCGATGAATAAGAAAGCAGAGAAACAAAGCACTCCATGATGCAATCAGTATTAAGGTCATTTAAAGATCTCCCTTACTGCTTGTTCTAAACCAAAAAATTTTGCGCGTTCATAAATCACTGAACGAGTTGATAAACCGGGAGTTCTGAATTCACCTTCCATTTTTCCATCTTTGAAATTTGAAGTCGCTTCGTAACGAAAAATGTCTTCCATCACCACGCTATCTCCTTCCATGCCGATAATTTCAGAAATGTACATCACCTTACGGCTACCATCGTGGAGACGCTTTACTTGAACAATTAAGTCTACTGCACTGACTATGGTTCGGCGTATTGCTGATATAGGTAGACTGGCGGTAGCCATCATCACCATGCTCTCAGTACGAGCAATGGCATCACGAGGTGTGTTAGCGTGCAATGTCGACATAGAGCCGTCATGGCCAGTATTCATGGCTTGAAGCATCTCAAAGGCTTCACCACCACGACATTCACCAACAATAATTCTGTCCGGGCGCATACGAAGGGCATTAATCACAAGGTCTCGAGCGGTGATTTCTCCTGTTCCTTCAACGCTAGCTTGTCGAGTTTCAAGCCTAACTATATGAGGTTTTTGAAGCTGTAGCTCCGCAGCATCTTCAATGGTAACAATACGTTCCGTTTCGCCAATGAAGCCAGATAATGCGTTCAATAACGTTGTTTTACCTGAACCGGTACCACCGGAGATCAATATGTTGCACTTGCAATGGCTCGCAATGGACAAAAGCTTGGCCATTTCGACAGACATCGCGCCAAACTCAGCAAGATTCTCAAGCCTAATTTTTTGCTCTTTGAATTTACGAATAGAGATAGAAGTACCATCTATCGCTAACGGGGGGATCACAATATTTACACGGCTCCCATCCATCAAACGAGCATCACAAAGCGGTTTTGATTCATCGATACGACGACCAACATTTGATGCGATTCGCTTAGCGATGGTGTTCAGTTGTTTTTCGTTAACAAATTGAATGGGTGATTGCTCAACCTTACCATTGATTTCTATGAAGATATCCGACGGGCCGTTGATCATGATATCCGAGATATCATCGTTATCGACTAAAGCTTGCAGAGGTCCAAGACCTTTCAACTCATCGAGTAATGCTTTGACTAAGTCGACACGTTTCAATGAGCTAACTTGCAGCTGCTTCTTATCGATCAATATATTAACCGAGTCTTTGAGTTGTTCTTCTAGCTCTTGATTGCTAATTTCAACAAGTGTAGCGGCATCTAGAGCATCAAAGATCTCATCTCGAAGCTGGATGTAAATTTCTTTTAATTGATTCATTTTCTAAACAAACTGAAACGTGATTTAGTTTTAATTTTCTTGCCAGTCAACGTGGCAACCATAGTTAGAACGGCAGTGGCAGATTTAGATTTAAGCAACTCATTAATACCCTGCTGTACCACAATTTTTTCTAGCGACGGCTCGTACATGAAATCAATGCTATCTTTGGCTTTGATTCTCTCTTTCGCACTCGCGAGTGTCATCATGAAGTCTTTCGCTGGCCGATTAAGGTTGAAGATGATTTGGTGTTCAGATTTCCCGATCTTCTTCTTCAAAGAGTTGTAAGAACGCAGTGAAGAAACCGAAGGTTCGCAAACAATAAAGATGCGGTGATACTTATCTGATAGCTCCTGATCATGCATCTCTTCATAGCAAGATAAGGGCGCCGAATCGATAATAAAGTTATATTGATCAATGAGTTGATTGGAAAGGTTGTACAATGTAGATGCGTGATCTGTAAGGCAAGCAACATTTTTCTCTAATACCAAGTAATCAAGCTTATCTTTCACACCATGTACATAGGTCTTAGCTATCGCACTGTCGATATCGATCTGATTCAAATCTATACTGTTGTGCTTGGCTTTCAAGCCTTTTACACCAATATAAATGTCACTATTTAGCGCTCCTGAATCATGATCCACCAAGAGTGTCTTTAGATTTGCTTGCTCTGCTAAGGAGTGTGCTAACACAGAACTTACGCAAGATACTCCAATACCGCCTTTGGTACCCAAAACTAATATACGTTTGGCTACACGCGTTTTTTTGACGGTGCTTTCACCTTCTTGCGTCGATTTAATTGCCGCAAGTAATGAATCAAGTTCTGGATCCCACAGAACATAACTAGCGCCTAATGCATGCACTTGGTTACGCAGTTTTATAGAATCAACATCACAGAGAACAAGCAAAGATATATTCACATCTAAACGAATCGAAATCTCAGAGACTTGCTCTATAACGTTTGAGGCACTACGAAGATCCAGAACAACATGATTAAGCTTAATGTTTGACTGATTCCAAACACCATCTAAATCAATATCGGTGACTTCAAGTGGTTTAGGGAAACCTTCAATAGCGTACAAATCATTGATAGATTCAGTTAGGGTATTATCATCAGACACAATGAGATCGGTAGCCTCAACCGTCGACTTCACTTTCGACGACGAATTACGAAACAAGATATCCAAGTCCATTACTATTTCGCCTTCTTAATTGGGTTAACCAAGCTGATGTTTCGGTTATGCTCAACGCTACAACCAAATTGATACTCTTCCCTTTTCGAGAACACCATCACTCCACAGTCACTGCTTTTAATTCGGACATATCGACCTATAATTAAGATGTTTTTTTCTTGGTCATGATCGGAAAGTTCGATTTTATATCTGTCTTTTGCAATAGATTCCGACTTAAATCGATCTCGTAATTTAGCAACAAAATCACTCGCATCCGGTTTATATTTGACGTAGAACGTCGCCTTAGGTTCTCTCGCATTGAGTTCTCGAATAAAGGCCACCGAGCGAGAGATTGAATCTTCGCTACTCGCCATATCAAATTCAAAACGCTCTTCCAATTGCTCAATCACACTAGAGTTCGAAGTATCAACATGAGAACAAGCAGAAGTAATAAGAGCGATTAAAGTGATAACGATCCATCTCATCAGTTGAATCCTCCTTGGTTTATCGTGTTTTCAAGTTCTGGTTCATCAAGTTCCGAAAGATCAATTTTAAGGAGTCGTTCAAGATCACTTGTACGTCTAAAGCTTGGCAATTTGACCTGCTCTTGCTCGACCGGATCAACCAAGTTAACAGTCGCAACAATGATCAATTCAGTCTTGGAACGATTGGTGGAAGAGTGGCTAAACAGCGCGCCTAGAATTGGAATATCTCCCAAAATTGGAATCTTGGTTAATGATTCTCGCTCTTCCGATGTCAATAGCCCCGCCAAAACAAAGCTTTGCCCATCTTTCAAGTGAACCGTTGTTTGAGCTCGTCGAGTTCGTAAAGAAGGCACAGAAATTAAGCCTGTCGTGGTTTTGTTTGATTCATCAATCGAGCTAACCTCTGGGATCAAGGTTAGGCGAATATTCTCTGTGTCAGTTACCTTTGCAACCATGGCCAACTTAACGCCGTATTCTTTATAAGAAATGGTAATCCCGTCTTCATCTCTGACAGCAATTGGTATCTCGCCACCGGCTAGGAAACTAGCCTGCTCACCTGAAATAACAGAAAGGTTGGGCTCGGCCAATACACGCCCGATTTTGTCATCACCACTAGCGGAAATAACTGAAACGATATCTTGAGCCGTAAAATCAAGTAGCTTATTTACAAAAGTACCCGGATCACCACTATCGCTATAAGTAACACCTAATTCTGTCAAAAATGAGCTAGATACTTCCGCGACCGTCAGCTTGACATTGATCTGCTCAGTAGTGAGTACTTTCAAGTTATTAATGACTTGATCGTAGTTGTACTTTGCCGTGTACTCTAGCTCGTCTAAGGCTTCACCGTCCGCATCCTTTAGTTCATAAGCTGCACGGCGGCGATCTTTCTTCAACATCTCACCAACAAGTCGATTGATTTTTTGTTTAATCTCTTCACTACCGACAATGCCATCTAATACAACTTGGTCACCTACATTGGAAACCACAACGTTTTCATCAGGGAATCTAGCAATGAGTGTTTGCTTCAAGAGTCTTAAACTTTGGTTGACTACCAATTCTGCGTTATAAATTTCGTTTCCACCGCGATCATAAACAATCACCGAGGTGGTCCCTTGGCCAACGCCATAAACTACAACCTTATTTTCATCGATAATTTTGTAGTCTGCTATTTCTTGATTCGCGACAAACACCGTCGATATCTGTCTCTTCAAATTAATGGTTTTCGCAGCGCCTTGATCCAAGTTCATTAATTCTGATGCGAGCAATGGACATGAAAGAATCCCGCACAATAGCAAGGCTATATTTTTCTTCTTTAAAGTCATGTTATTCCTTACCACGTAATTCTCTGACACCAAACTGAGTTTCTAAAAGGTCGCTACTTCGGATAGATAAATATCGGTTTTCTATTTCAGATGGAATAATATTCACATCACCAATTTTTTGAGCCATTTCTAGCTTCAAAACACTCCGCATATTCAATGCAATAACTAAACTGTATTTCTTATCATCGGCATCTTCGGAGTCACTATCTTTACTGCCTTTTATTACCTGTAAAACACGCGCTCCACTGATAATTACTCGGCTAACTAGATCGCCAATATCACCATACCCATTCTCAACAAGATTTGATTTTGAAGAAGTTGTTGACACAAAACTCACTTTATCGCCAGGGGTAAGAGTTGCAGTTTGTACGACTCCAATACCTGTCACTTCATAAAAATAAGGTAATTCACCATCATTTAGTGACAAGTACATATAATCTCGGTCTCCCGGGTTGGAGATCATATCTTGTGTTAAATAAGTACCTTTACTGATGTCCTCTTTAAAAAGAGCACCAGGTTTAACAACCAAATCGTCTTCTAACGTATAGTAGTAACCATCTAAATCAGATATGTGAACAAACTTCTGTTCATAATACTTGGGGGTTAAAGGTTGAGAACGTCTAATTTCTTTTTGAGTAACTAAAATACTGACTTTAGGTTCTTCTTTCTCGTGAACCTCCAGTGGTTCTTCGTCAGTTGAAATATAGTTAACATTAATATAAATCAGCGTTGAAAAAATAGATAAAGCAACAAAAAGAAGAATGATTATTCTGTTCATATCAAGCCCAAAATAGGGGCGAAAGCCCCTTATAGATTATTATATTTCAACTACTTACTAGCTTTTACTAAATCAGCTTTTACAGCATCAAGTGCCGTCTTTATTCCTCCTGATATCGTGTCATTCTGGAACGCAGCTAATATAATCCCTGACATTACAACTGCAATAATTGCGTATTCAACTGCAGTCACACCACGAACATCATCTTCGAACTTCATTTTAAGTTCTGCCATTTTTGCTAAAGTTTTGTAGTACATAATAATCCTATAAAAAGTATGTTGACCATTGGTCTAATTGAAATTGCGAGGAAAATTTACCTGATACAAAAACATACATCAAATTAATAGTTATTATGGACACATAACACAAATTTATTGGGCATTGAGATAACGTATATTTATAAAGCCATAAATAATATAAACTCGACATCTGTTGAAATAAAAATTTATTGAGCATACCCTCTAACTATGAATATAGATTTATTAGTTAACATTGTATTAATATCAACAAATTTTTTAATACTGTCGTTTGTATGCTTCTTTGATGGTTGGCATAGAAAAATCCCAAACAACCTAAACAAAATTGCTTTGATATTTAGTAATATTGTCGCGTTAAATAACGGTTACTTGATGTCATCACTACCCATTGCGATTTTATGTTTCGTGGTGTTTTTTATACTTTGGTATCTAAAAGTGATAGGAGCTGGAGATGTGAAGTTACTCTGTGCCTTAATCATTGGCATACAGCCAAATCTAGTTACGGTAGCGTTGATTTGTATAGGTTTTCTAGGAGGCTTTTTGGTTTTCGCAATGTACATAGTAGGAAAGGTAAGAGGATGATCTGCTCCAGTTAGACTGGACACCGCATTAAGCGACATATTGTTTTTCAAAGTTAACTGGACTTAGATACCCAAGGGCACTGTGCCTTCTTGTTCGATTATAATCAACTTCGATATATTCAAAAAGTGCTTGGCGCATCTCTTCTCGCGTCATTATCGGCTCGTATTGAACGGCTTCTACTTTCATTGAGTGGAAAAAGCTTTCAACACAGGCGTTATCCCAGCAATTTCCCTTCCTACTCATACTTTGTTTTAGATTATGGGCTGAGATTAAGTCTCTGTAGTCTTTTGAACAATATTGGCTACCTCTATCACTATGGATAATTACCCCTTCGGGCATGCCTCTACGGAACAATGCCATTGATAGCGCATCACAGACCAGAATCGCGGTCATTCTGGTGCTCATTGACCAACCAACTACTTGCCGTGAGTACAAGTCGATAACAACCGCCAAATACATCCAACCTTCGCTTGTCGCTAGATAGGTAATATCTCCAGCCCATTTTTGGTTTGGTGCTGTCGCATTAAAATCTTGCTCTAGCAAGTTCGGGGCAACAGGAAGCCTATGCTTGCTGTCTGTCGTACATTTAAACTTACGGGCTGCCTTCGCGACTAAGCTCTGGCGCTTCATGCTCGCGGCAATGGTTTTTACATCGTGCTTATTACCATTTGCCTCAAGTTCTTTTTGAATACGCCTTGCACCGTCACGTTCCTTTTTATCATCAAAGACTTCTCGAACTTTGCTGTCAAGCTGCTTTCGGTGCTCGTTGCGTTGAGTGACTTTATGGCGATTATCAATCCAATAATAAAACCCACTTCGAGAAACCCCAAACACCTTAGCCATACGGACAATCCTATATTGCATAAGGTGTTCGAGCATAAACTCATAGCAATCTACTTTAGATTTTTCGCGAAGTAGGTGGCGGCCTTTTTTACGATATCTAGCTCTTCAGCTTGCTCAGCCAATAACCGTTTGAGTTTGGCATTTTCAGTGGTGAGTTCCCTTTCTCTATCGCTGATTTTCGCATCTTTTTTGACGGCTTTACGCCATCCATAAATTTGAGATTCATACAACGATAGCTGTCGTGCGGCAGCAGCGACACCGACTTTCTCTGCCAACTTAAGTGCTTCGGATTTAAATTCAGGAGCATGTTTGATTCGTGTTTTTTTAGTTGTCATTGTTCACCTCGTTAGTGATTGTACTCACTTAACTCAGTGTCCAAAACTTCTGGTGCAGATCACTTTTTGACGTAATGGTATTGTCTTGCATTTATTGTGACGTATCGACCATTCAGGAAATATTAAAATAGTTCCATTCGTTTCCAGTTCATTTTTAAGGAATTGGCATGAACTTGTCTTCACCCAACTCGTCACATGATTTGAGTCAATGTTATAATCGTTGAGAATCTCTTGTACATAGGATTTAGGAAGGGAGCTACAAAAAACAACTCTCTGCGGATAACACTCATGCGGGTCAAGTGAATTAGAATGCGCGATAACATAGTTCACAGTATTCAGTTGATACGATTTTCCATTCTCTTGTGAAATCCTATCCATTGTAAAAATCAAATCGTAACGAGACGAATCTAATAAAGAGGATTTTGTGAAGCTGTTTATGGACAAGTCTATATTGTTCAACATTCGAAATTCATTGATTACACGCTCAACCATATCAAAGCAAAAAGATTCAGAAATCGCTATATTGAATTGATCTCTTAATTCAACCTTTTCCAAATCTTCAAACAATCTTTCGTACATAGACATTGTTTGGTCTGCATAATCAAGTAATACTTTTCCGTGTTTAGTGAGTAAAAATCCCTCTTTCCTATCAAAAATACTCGCCCCGATTGTACTTTCGATCTTTTTAATATGCTGAGATACAGCGGGCTGTGTCATAAATAAAGACTCAGCGGCTGCTGTAAAACTTTTGTGTTTAGCAACGTGCGAAAATGTTCTTAAATATTTGACGTCGATAGACCTGTTGACGTTTTTCATGGTGCAAACTACCCCGATGTTGCGTTATTTTATTAATTATTCTTATTAAAAATCAGCGTCAAAGTAACAATAGTGTCATCCAGATACAAAAAAACATTATTTATATACTCATAAATAATGTTTATATGCATCTATATAAATAAACACACCCACCACAACCAACAACTGATTCACAAATCCTTATGTGCTTTTACAAACAACATATTTTGTATGTCATTCACATACCAAAGCCCTTACACAACACCTTTCTAGTGCAAATGACAACCAACACAATTATAACTAAAACTTATGCACTCTCCACCTTTTGGTTGACAAAAATCGTTGAAATTTATGTAAATATTCCCTCACCACAAGGTCGGAGCTCAAAAAACAATCAAATTAACTATTATCTATTTTTGCGATCAAGATTACACTTAAGTGCAACTAAACACCTATAAATGTGACCTAAGAAAAAGAAGTGCGACAGAGCATTCCTTTTCTTAATTATTTAATGTGTGTGCAAAAAAAATAAAAGAACTAATAAATATAGCTCTTTCATTTCAATTTATTCTATCATTGCTTTCGTAGTCGAAAGAGCATACACAATATAAAGAGGATTGGTAGTGAGGAGCTTCCTCCTGACGAATCATCTTGACTTAATGACACAGATGATGCGTTTGAAACACTCGGTAAAACTTCTATATCAAACGACCCAACCCACTCATCACCATCGGCCGATAAAACCTTATATCTAATAGTGTCATATAAAGCCAGCTTACGTTGAGCAGGAGCATTATAAATGATCTTACTATCGACAATTTTTGCAATACCACTGCGTGGGAATTCTAAAATAGATAATGTGTGGTTAGCTCCGTTAGTAATAGGAACTAAATCGATTGTATCTCCATATTTTACTTGCAACGATTTGGTGCCTAATAATAAAGCTTCCGTTCTTTGCACATCCAGAACTACAGACTGCTTTGCATAACCTCCTGACGAGTCCTGTACCAAAATTGTAAATCGGTATCGCTCTCCTTTCGAAGCATCACTAGGTACTGTCACTTGTAGGGCTTTGGAGCGTGATCCACTTAATTTCAGGCTTGGACCTTGAATTTGAGACCACATAATTTCATGCTCAGAAGAATCGACGTCGGTAATATCGGTTACCGTAAAAGTAACGATTTCACCGGGCTTAGACGTTACCTCGAGTCTATCTATTGTTAACTTTGGCGCGTCATTCACAGGCTTAATATCAACTTCCACACGGGCAAAATCCGTCTCATACCCTAGCTTATTTACCAAACGGTATGTGAAGCTGTCACGACCAAACTGGTCAACCTTTGGGAAGTAGGTTCCATCTTTGATCACGCCTTTCATTGGCTTCTGACCGATTTCAAAAGAATAATTATTTGGCTTCGGCAAATTGATATCATTAGCCAATAAATTAAGCATAAAAGGGGTATCTTCCTCGGTCGATATCATGTCATCGACAGCAATAGGCCTGGCATCTATTGGCAACTCAAAAAGCGCAGCAAAAGGGAAATTCTGACCGAAACCGCGACTCAACCCTCGAGTTTTGTAATCAGAAATAGATCCTGAAAATTGACTTTTTCTTTGTCCATCCCCTAGATAGGCATCTAAAAACTGGGTTGAGTATTCAGGGGTACCATTCTCAATCTCTAAGACAATTAACTTTGTGCCTAGCCCAAGCTTAATTTTCTCGTCAAAAATGATTTGTCCACCGCCCTGCCTCGCGATGCCTCGGTGTAACAATCGAGCTGCTTGCTCGTCAATAACTGCATTGCCGAATCTTGATTGATATGGATATTCCACCAAACGATAAAACATCGGCATCGCGACGCTCGTTGCTTTCGCGTAAAAGTGAATTCCTGCAATACTTTGGTTTCCCTTGACCACATCAATGGGGAAACCTAGAACATTAATATTCGCGTCATAACGTGGGTATGTTCTCCCAAAAGAGGTTACCCAAGATGATTTGTTGTTGGTGTTAGGTACCAACAAAGAGAAACTCGCTTTGGTATCATCGCTAACAATATTGGTTATTGAGATATCCGTCTTTCGCCCCGCCGTAATCGCTGTTAAGGAAGGTTCTGAATCATCGGAGAGATTGGTAACCGATTCTCTACCAGGGAAGACATCGCCAGAGTCTCCAGAAGAGAAACCATTTTCTAATAACCCCTCTCCATCGGCTTGGAATACCTGTACTTGCATCGGACCAGAACTATTGAATTGGTTATCTATATTCACGGCTGTGATTAATAACCCCTCACCACGAAGCGCTTGGTCATAATCGTTTTTGCGTCTATTTTCCACATAAGCACGAGGCCCAAACTGTTTAAGGTAAGGATCAAGGTGGATAACGCTTTCACCCTTGATTGTACCAACTTCAATGCTCCCGTTATTGGAGAGCACTTTCGGCTTTAAAAAACCAGATGCCTCTTTACTCCAAGCCAACATGTTGACCGGAGTTTCGCCAGCATACTGATCCGTCGGTTTTCTCCCCCAACTGCCCCCTCCCATTAACCCCCAATGACCAATAGAACCGTCATGCTTATAAGAATATAAATCTGGAAGCCCTAACATCAGATGCCCAAGCTCATGTGCTATCACCCCCATTGTTGACTGATGGTCACCTTGATAATCGGCGAACAAGCAATAAGCACTAATGCGTTTTCCATCGATCTCGACAGTGCTATGAGCATACTTATGAGGCCAAATTGTCGGGGTTTTTCGTGTGCCGCTAGATTTGTCATTGCCAGCAAAGACAAACATGACTGACAGCTCTTGAGCTGAGATGCTATTATCATTGTTCGAATCATATAGAGAAAGGTCGAAGTCAACATCTAGCGCTTCATATGCCTTTGTGAACACATTATTGAGCTTAGTTTGGCAATTTTTTTCAGACTTTGAATGGCAGTTAGGATGATCTATATCCAGCGTGATATTAATAACACCATCATTTTTTGTTCCTTCATTTTCTTTGGCTGGAACAACTTTATAATTCCCATAACTATTTTTTAGAAAATAATCTTGAACACTTTGTTGGTTTTCACCAAATATCGTCGACTGAAAATCATTTTCAATCTGTTCGTCTAAAAAACTTACCTGTATTACCAATAAGGCCTGCTCAGTGAGCCTTTTTTTCGAAGGACTGTTTAGGTGTGAGCGTTGAGTATTCATTGGGGTAAATCTTTTGTGGTTCGCAGCGGGTGAGTCAAAAGATTCATTGATATGTATTGGATCAATTTTTAGGTTTTTTATGTTTGATTCAACGGGTATTTCAGTATCACTCGAAGCCAACACCCCAGTTGAAACAACACTCCCCCCTCCTTTTTCACTTGTTTCATATTTAGCAAAGTACCACTGATTATCAACACCCTGAACGTATAGGTGACCATCATGGTCTTGGTACCAAAACATATATTGAGACCCCATTAAGCGCAGCTCTTTTGTACTGCCATCAATAAAGGTCATTGTGTGCCAAGTTGGCGCAGGTAAAGTAGTCGCTTGTACAGAGCAAACAGCAATGACTGCTGTAATAAATGTACAAATTAATTTTGTCCTCATTAGGATAATCTCGTTATTTGAATTTCTCTGAAAGAGGTAATTCATTTATTAAATAAAACGAGACTTTATCAATGAGGAATTATATTAACCAATTAACTTTATCACTAAACCTATAAATATTACTTATAGGCTAAGACATAAGAATTAATTATGGTCGTATAAATTTATAAAAACAAAAGATAGATAATGGATAATTCTATCTTTTATTATTGGACAATTTAACTAACCCGCGAACTTATTAAAATAATAGATATTTACAAAAGAATTAACTATGGAGACGCATGTTTCAACTGCTCATCTAAGTTAAGCACGGTTAAAGCATTACTTACACTCGTCGCAATCACGTCAACCACGCCAGTTCTTAACGCGCCTAACAAAGCTAATGGCTTACTGTTCTCGGCAGCGATGGCGATAACTTCCGCGATAGGACGGAACTCTTCCAAACCTAAACCGATTACTCGGTCACTCATTACGGTATTCGCGGCTTTGCCGTGAACGTCGAAAAAGTCATAACCCGCAAAGTCACCAACCACACCTTGTAGTAAACGAGATTGAACGACCTCTCCCGCCGTAAACCAACCTAGGTCGACCATATAGCTGTTTTCACTCATATCACCAATACCCACTAATGCAACATCGGCTTTTCGGGCAAGATCGAGTGTTTGTTTAACGGTGCTGTTTTCCATGAACGCGGATTTTTGCGCTTTATTCTCTGCATAAGCAGGCGCGTACAAGGTTTCAGAAGATCCACCGTATTTCTTGGCGAGTTGTCTACATATATGGTCAGCATTAAACATACCGCCTCTTGGGTGAATACCGCCAATGCCACATACAAACTTACAATCACGAGGAGTAATTACGCCAGTGTGGTGAGCAACAGACGATACGTTACGGCCTTGTCCTACTGTCACCACCATGCCATTTTTCAGTGTGCTCGTTAGGTAATTAGACACCAAGCCTGCAACTTGAAGACGTTGCTTCTCTTCGTTCGGTTGATCTAGTGCTACAAGCGCACGCTTCACACCAAATCGTTCGATCAAACGTTGTTCGATCTTCGCGCTGAATACTGGGTGGTATTTCACGGTGATCTCGACAATCCCTTCATCGCGGGCTTGTTTGAGCATTCGACCAACCTTTGCACGAGAGATAGAGAACTTTTTGGAAATCTCTTCTTGAGTCGCACCATCTTGATAGTAAGCAACCGCGACTTCGGTTAGGAGATCAGTGTTTTCTTCGGAAACATCTTGGATATTATTACTCATATACCACTCAACCAATATTTAACAATTATTTTACCTGCTGAACTTCCTAATATAGGAGAGCTCAGTAAGTGAGACACAAGCTTACACCCTGAACATATGTAACAACAAGGAACATTTACTCAGTATCATGACCATAGTTTTGCTGTTGATTAATTCACCTCACTTTGTTCGTTAAACGTTTGCTTGCATACCCCATGATTACTAGAGCGAAATATATTTGACTGAAGTCACCATACAGCACTATTTACCGTTGACTTTGGGGCTAGATCGGATAAATATGGCTACATCATTTACTCATCGAGCGATCAAATGTTCTGTGCAAATGTTCGTTCGGAGAAAAATTTAAATTAATGTAAGTTTGACTCACTGGTAGAACCATGAGGAACTTCATTAGTTCGCTTGCAAATGCCCACACCTCTCCCATTAAAGGGGTGTTCTGCGATACATAGGATGATCAAAATGAGCAATAAATTAGAGCAACTTCGTAAACTAACAACTGTTGTAGCTGACACTGGCGATATCGAAGCTATCAGCAAGTACACTCCGGAAGATGCAACAACTAACCCATCTCTAATTCTTAAAGCCGCTCAAATTGCTGAGTACGCACCTCTAATCGATGCTTCTATCGAATACGCTAAAGCGCAAAGTGGCGACAAAGCACAACAAGTTCAAGACACTTGTGACATGCTTAACGTGAACATTGGTAAAGAAATCCTTAATGTTGTACCTGGCCGCATCTCTACTGAAGTAGATGCTCGTCTTTCTTACGACATGGAAGGCAGCGTTGCTAAAGCTCGTCAACTTATCAAAATGTACAACGACGCTGGCATCACTAACGACCGCATCCTTATCAAACTGGCTTCTACTTGGGAAGGCATCCGTGCTGCTGAAATCCTAGAGAAAGAAGGCATCAACTGTAACCTAACGCTTCTATTCTCTTTCGCTCAAGCACGTGCTTGTGCTGAAGCTGGCGTATTCCTTATCTCTCCTTTCGTTGGTCGCATCATGGACTGGTACAAAGCGAAAGAAGGTCGTGATTTCGAAGCTTCAGAAGATCCAGGCGTAATCTCTGTTTCAGACATCTACAACTACTACAAAGAGCACGGTTACAAGACAGTTGTTATGGGCGCAAGCTTCCGTAACATCGGCGAGATCCTTGAACTTGCTGGCTGTGACCGTCTAACTATCGCTCCTCAACTTCTAGCAGACCTAGAAGCAGCTGAAGGCGAAGTAGTAGAGAAGCTAATTGACTCTAATGGTACTAAAGAGCGTCCTGCTGCAATGACTCACGCTGAGTTCCTATGGGATCACAACCAAGACCCAATGGCTGTAGAGAAGCTAGCTGAAGGCATCCGCAACTTCGCAGTTGACCAAGGCAAACTAGAAGACATGATCGCAGCTAAGCTGTAATCACTCTTACCAATTTCAAATAGGGGAACGTTCAGTTCCCCTACTTTTATCAATTTGTTTATCTTAATTTTTATTCGGAAGTTTCTATGAACCGCAAACATCTAGCTAACGCAATTCGTGCTCTAAGCATGGACGGCGTACAACAAGCAAACTCTGGTCACCCTGGCGCACCTATGGGCATGGCTGACATCGCTGAAGTTCTTTGGCGTTCTCACCTGAACCACAACCCGTCAAACCCAGAGTGGGCTGACCGCGACCGTTTTATCCTGTCTAACGGCCACGGCTCTATGCTGATTTACTCTCTGCTTCACCTAGCAGGTTACGAACTTTCAATTGAAGATCTTAAGAACTTCCGTCAACTGCACTCTAAGACTCCAGGTCACCCAGAGTACGGTTACGCACCAGGTATCGAGACGACTACAGGTCCTCTAGGTCAAGGCATCACCAACGCTGTTGGTATGGCGATGGCTGAGAAAGCGCTTGCGGCACAGTTCAACAAAGAAGGCCACGACATCGTAGACCACTACACTTATGCATTCATGGGTGATGGCTGTCTGATGGAAGGTATTTCTCACGAAGCATGTTCTCTAGCAGGTACGCTAGGTCTTGGTAAGCTGGTTGCTTTCTGGGATGACAACGGCATCTCTATCGATGGTGAAGTTGAAGGTTGGTTCTCTGACGATACACCTAAGCGTTTTGAAGCTTACGGCTGGCACGTAATCCCAGCAGTTGATGGTCACGATGCTGACGCTATCAACGCGGCTATCGAAGCAGCTAAAGCGGATCCTCGTCCGACTCTAATCTGTACTAAAACAGTAATCGGCTTTGGTTCTCCAAATAAAGCAGGTACGCATGACTGTCACGGTGCACCATTAGGCGCTGACGAAATCGCAGCAACTCGTAAGCAACTAGGTTGGGAGCACGGTCCTTTTGAAATTCCGTCGGAAGTTTACTCAGAGTGGGATGCGAAAGAAGCAGGCGCAGCTAAGGAAGCAGCGTGGAACGAGAAACTTGCAGCTTATGAAGCAGCATACCCTGAGCTGGCAGCTGAATTCAAACGCCGCGTAAACGGTGATCTTCCTGCTGAATGGGAAGAGAAAGCATCGGCAATCATCGCTGATCTTCAAGCTAACCCAGCAAACATCGCATCACGTAAAGCATCTCAAAATGCTCTAGAAGCGTTCGGTGCTATGCTACCAGAGTTCATGGGCGGCTCTGCTGACCTTGCGCCTTCTAACCTGACTATGTGGTCTGGTTCTAAGTCGTTAACAGCTGAAGACTTCTCTGGTAACTACATCCACTACGGTGTACGTGAATTCGGTATGACGGCTATCATGAACGGTATCGCTCTGCACGGTGGTTTCGTACCATACGGCGCAACGTTCCTAATGTTCATGGAATACGCGCGTAACGCAATGCGTATGGCTGCTCTGATGAAAACTCAGAACATCCAAGTTTACACTCATGACTCTATCGGCCTTGGCGAAGATGGTCCAACTCACCAACCGGTTGAGCAGATCGCTTCTCTACGTCTGACTCCAAACATGAGCACATGGCGCCCATGTGACCAAGTTGAGTCTGCTGTTGCTTGGAAACTGGCAATCGAGCGCAAAGATGGTCCTTCTGCACTTATCTTCTCTCGTCAAAACCTTGCACAACAAGATCGTGACGCTGAACAAGTAGCAAACATCGCTAAGGGTGGTTACATCCTGAAAGATTGTGCTGGTAAGCCAGAGCTAATCATCATTGCAACGGGTTCTGAAGTTGAGCTAGCGGTTAGCGCTGCTGCTGAACTAACAGCTGAAGGTAAAGCGGTACGTGTAGTATCTATGCCTGCAACTGACGCATTCGACAAGCAAGACGCGCAGTACCGTGAGTCTGTACTTCCATCTGACGTTACAGCACGTATCGCAGTAGAAGCTGGCATTGCTGACTTCTGGTACAAGTACGTTGGTTTCGGTGGCAAGATCATCGGTATGACAACGTTCGGCGAATCTGCACCAGCAGGCGAGCTATTCAAGATGTTTGGTTTCACTACTGAAAACGTAGTAAACACAGCGAAAGAGATTCTTGCTTAGTCTTGATTAAATTGTCTCGCCCTTAAAAGGGTTGATGCATACTGAATGCCCCGCATGAAAATGCGGGGCTTTTTTGTAGCTGTAGCCTATTAATACCAATCGTAGTAAATAACTGGTCACCCTAGCTTACTAAAACGCTCGATAACTGCGTTAGAATTTTTGATTGTAGAATAACTACTTATCGAAAAATCCTGCCTTGTTCTCAAGCCTTTTCCCTACGCTAATTTTGATCACTTACTTACTGTGATTGGTATAATCTGTTTTTGTAAACTGCCCTTTTGACCCACAAAAAAACCTTGCTAATATCGCAAGGCTTTCCTTATTTCTCGCTCGACTTAAATATAGCCGCTATTTTTCTTCGAAGCGCTTCGCTAAGTGATAGAACTCATTCACTTGCTCTTTTAGATCAGTGGAGTGGTCTTTCACTGAATGCGTGGCAACCAAATTTTGCTCTGCGGTAGAAGCGATAGACTGCATATGTAGGTTCACTTCGCTCGAGAGTTCACGTTGTTTATGAGCAGAACTTTCAACAGACTGCATCAATTCATTCATCGACTGCATTAGGTTTTCAACTTCAGATAAACGCTCTGCACTCACCTTAGCAACATCGCCACACGCGTCGGTTTGGTCTCGGTTCGCCAAAATATCTTTCTGCCAGCCTTCGATCGTCGCCAGCATGGTATCAATGCTCTCTTTGATCTGAACCGTAGCCTTTGACGTTCGCCCAGATAGTGCACGGACTTCGTCGGCCACAACGGCAAAACCTCGTCCTTGCTCGCCCGCTCTCGCCGCTTCAATCGCAGCATTCAGCGCCAACAAATTGGTTTGTTCGGCAATTCCACCGATCTCTTCCATTATCTTGCTCACGCTTTGCGCTTGGTCGCTCAATTGGTAAGTCGTGTGTGTCGCTTTCTCTGCCTGAGATGCCAAGTTTTCAAGGCTACGATGGGTTTGATCAATACTCTCTTTCGCGCCAGCACAAGTTTGCAGGGTAACGTCGACAATTTGGTGGGCTTCTTCGGTACGAGATGACACTTCATTGGCGGTAACTTCAACCTCTTCCGTTGCTTCGCGCACCTGAAGAATGTCTTTCGTTTGCTGATCAAGCGCTTCAGTCACTTGAAATGACGTCGCATTAAGGTTGTCAGCCAAATCTTGTAGTGGCTTGGCAGAGTCTGTCATGCGGCCTAATACGGTGCGGATTCGAGCAGACAATAGTTTTAAGTGAAAATCGGCAACGGAGAACTGACTATTACCTGAATAGACAAGGCGACTGACACTATCAAATTTGGATTGCAGTTTTTTCAACTGTAATGGGGTTTCAATAAGTTCTTGTCGGAAAAGCAACGCTAGCGCTGAAACAGGGAGTAGACTCAACAACCATTGCGATACTTGCCCTACTTCGACTAGGTTTGAAATCACAGGAGCAACAAGGGAACCTAATAACACGGCATAACGAACACTATCACTGATCTGTAACGACCATTGACGACCCGACTTTTCAGCCTTCAATAAGCTTTGATAAGCCTTATCTGCAACTTGTACCCATTCGCTTTTCGGCTTAACACGAACAGACTGGTAGCCACTTACCTTCCCGCCATCATAAATAGGGGTAACGTACGCATCAACCCAGTAGTATCCACCAGATTTAGTCTTGTTTTTTACGATCCCACGCCACGCCTTGCCTTGTTTTAGATTCACCCACATATCAGCAAAAGCCGCTTTCGGCATATCAGCATGCCTAACAATATTATGGTGTTGTCCTAGTAATTCATCTTGGCTGTATTCTGCAATGTGGCAAAAAGCGTCATTACTGTAAGTAATCACACCTTTGAGGTCAGTAGTCGAGACAAGTTGTTCATTTTCGCTTAAAAGCGTTTCACGAGATTGAGAAGAAGAGCTGGTTGTCATTATATTAACTTTTGTTAACTATTATTGTAGCGGAGGAATATATACAATTATTAAAGTTCTTACAAAATGTGAACGTAACATTTTGTGTAAATGACGGCTATTTAGACAAAAATAACCCATGCACTTCACAAAACTCTAAACGCTAAGCCTCTTCCCCAACTATTATGCCTTTGCTCTAATTATTCACACCTCTATCTGACTAAAGGTCATGACTCATCTAAGTTAACTGCAGTGGTAAATTTCACGGTTCTCATAGAGACAGAAGTATGGAATTTGCGAATATTAAGATCCTTACGCAATACTCGCTCAACAAAGTCTTCGTAAGCTTGAATGTCTTTGACCGTAACAATCAACATAAAGTCAAAGCTGCCCGATATCTGATAGCACTGAGTGACCTCTGCTGCCTTAGAAATAGAATGGCGAAAAATTTGATAGATATCCCCTCGGTCGCGCTCCATTTCCACGGACACAACTAAGGTCATCTTGCTGCCTGTAAGATCAGGATTAATGATCGATACATCACCGACTATCACACCCTCTTGTCTCAATCGTTTCACTCGCTTTAAGCAAGCCGGAGGTGATAGCCCTACGATCTCGGCTAACGATTGATTTGGGATCCGGTTGTTCTTCTGAAGCTCAACCAATATGCTTCTATCTATACGGTCTATTTCCATAATTTCTTAAACCATGGTTTTGTGATTGATAATTTCTTACTTTACGACAATTTAAAAATATCAGGTAGCTTTATAGGTTATTTTTGAAATAATAATCACAACAATCGCGGTAAGATCTTTTGATACAACACAACGAGTTATGGTCGTAATAATGAAATCAGCCTATCAATTTTTTAAAGAGCTCCTCAAAGAAATCCTCGATGTCACCTCGACGCTTTTCCGCATCATGATTCCAATTATCATATTGATAAAAGTCGTCGAAGAGCTTGGCGGCATAATGATTCTTAGCGAATGGCTAAGCCCTATAATGGAAAGCGTCGGATTACCGAAAGAAATGGGCCTAGTATGGGCAACCACCCTACTCACCAACATCTATGCCGGGCTAATTATTCTTATTAATTCCGATGTTCCCTTAACGGTCGCTCAAGCTTCAATTTTAGGCAGCATGATGCTCCTTGCTCACTCATTGCCAATTGAAGGCGCAATTGCAAAAAAAGCAGGTGTAAGCTGGCTGGCTACCCTATCGGTGAGAGTGGGTGGAAGCTTGGTGCTGGCATGGCTGCTCAACCTCAGTTATCAATACGGTGATTTGCTCAACTACCCAGCAACCGTGCTTTGGCAACCGGAAGTATCTGGAGACACTAGCTATCTTGGTTGGGCGCTTGAACAGTTCAAGAACTTTGCGGTTATCTTCATGGTGATCTCAGCACTATTACTGTTACTCAAGATCTTAAAGGTTCTAGGTGTAGAGAAACTCATGGCAGTATTGTTGAGACCATTCTTGAGATTACTGGGAATCAGCAAGGACGCCACGAACCTAACAATAATAGGAATCACGCTTGGCCTTTCGTTTGGTGGCGGCTTATTAATCAATGAAGCCAAGAAAGGACATATCTCAGCAAGAGATGTATTCACTGCAATCATGCTGCTCAATCTACTCCACAGTTTGATTGAAGATACACTTTTGATCATGTTAATTGGTGCTGACTTCTACACCATATTTTGGGGGAGGCTTGTATTCTCGGTGCTGGTTGTCGCTTTAATATCAAACGCCATTAAGCGTGTGAGCCCACGCATTTGTCAACGTTATTTTTATCGCGATGTATCACAATCATAGCTGAGCTAGCTTACCCAAAATAGCTTAACTGCCATTGTTGTTCAGGTTAAATTTATTACTAGAAGAGCCCAAATACGGGCTCTCTTACCAACAGGCTCTGCTATCACTCAAATTAATATGGAGTACAACACCAGTGAGATGCTGAAAACCCTTAAACGGTTTAATGATTGATTGTTTTAGTTATCGCTGCAGATTACGCATTCGTATATCCCTTGAATTTTTCTAGAGGCCTCAAAGCGATGGGTAAAATTGATTTCTTCCCTTAGCTTTAGCTTGATAGAGATTTTTATCTGCACAAACATACAACTCTTCAATACAGGTAATTTCATTATTTAGTGCGGAGATACCTATACTCACCGTCACATCAATTGCTCTCTGATTATAAATTACAGCACCGGCCTCTACTGTTTTGATTATCCGCCCAGCTATATTTTTAGCATCCTCAAACGAGGTATTATCGAGTAATATTGCAAACTCTTCGCCTCCAATCCTGGCAAATAAGTCACTTTTTCGCATTAAGCACTCTATATCCCTAGCTAAGCAAGTCAGTACATAGTCGCCCGCTTGATGCCCATAGTTATCATTAATTGCTTTAAAGTTGTCGACATCAATCATTAGCATTGAAACTGATTTCTTTTCTCTGCCAGTCATTAGTAACAATGACTGGGACATTTCAAAGAAATAGCGTCGATTGTGTATATTGGTTAGATTATCTACTGTCGAAAGCTGTTTAAATGCTTCGGCGCTTCTTTCAATCTCTTCATGAGCCAAAATACTAGACATTCGGTTATTCAACATTGACTTAGACAATAATATAGTTGCTGGAATATATATTATTGTAAATATAACCAAACTAATATGTTGGTGTTCACCATAATAAAGCATGATGAAAATTTGGGGTATCAACATAGAGAAGAAGAAAACAAGATACGCACGATATAATGATGACATTGACAGCGCTGCGGCAGTTATTATACCAATAATTAAAACAAAGCTGACAAACTCAAATGGTTGAGGTGCGTACTTCATAACTAGTAATGATGATATTGTCCAAGTAATAGCTTGAAATACATTAAGAATCACAAAAAACAGTTCATTACGGTTCAAACCATTAATATTTAAATTATTCAAATGAACCGCGAACAATTTTGCATTATATAATCTTGCCCATGCCAATAGAATTTGACAAAAAAACCAAAGGCACAAAACAAGTATTGGAATAAATTTTAAAAACATTACTCCATAAGCAATAGATACAATAAGCATCGCAATCATTGCTCTTGGTGTCTGTTCAACAACATTTTTAATCAATCTAGGATGAACATTAGCCATTCCTACTCCAATAAATATACAACTACCTGAATTAAATTAAAAAATCATTAACAAAAATAAACATACTAAAATATTTATTTATATTAAGAAAATGGCGCAGCGTTCATTATACTTTCCATAATTTTATCTGCAACCACCTTGGCCAATGATCCAAATACATCAATAGTTATGTAGGTTGCCTACATAAAGCAACCTACTAAAAAAGAATGAAATAAACTTAAATTTAGTACCTGCTATTTTCAACCCTAGATACTTTTGCACTAAAAGCAAAAATTACAATTACTGCTAGCACGAAAGGCAACACGTAAACATTGAGGTTTTGCCACCCCACAGTTGACTCTAACCAGCCAGAGAGCATGGCTGTAATCGTCACACAACCAAAAACAATAAATTCATTAAACGCTTGTGCCTTGGCTTTGTTTTGCGATTGGTAAGACTGACTAAACAATCCTGTTGCGGCGATGAACATAAAGTTCCAACCCACACCAAGTACAACCAAAGCCGTCCTGAAGTGCCAAATTGATACGCCATGGATATTGATGGCGATACTCACCACAAATAACACACCACCCGCAAGGATCATCATTCTTGAACCGAATTTCTCGATGAGTGAGCCGGTAAAAAATGCAGGTACAAACATACCCAACACATGCCACTCAATCACACCGGCTGCTTTCGTAAAGTCAAAGCCACAACCAATCATTGCCAATGGCGTTGCAGTCATCAGGATATTCATCACCGCGTAAGCGACCATGGCGGCAAACACTGCGCCAATAAAGTTAGGCGCTTTCACTATCACACTAAGAGGATCAGATTTAGGCGCCTGACTATTAAAAGAGACTTTTGGGAATTGAATGGTTTGTAAGATGAGTAACGCAAGAATGTTCAATCCAATCAAAGAAGCAAAAGCACCAATATACAAACCATCTTGCGACCACTGTTGCGACATAATCGCCAAATTTGGCCCTAATACTGCGGCTAAAACGCCACCAGCCATGGAGATAGATATCGCACGATGGCGAGCATTTTCATCACACACTTCAATTGCAGCGAAACGATAAAGCGTACCAAAACCGATACCTATCCCAAGCAAAAATGTGGCGAAGCAGAACAGATAAAAGTGTTGTTGAGACAACGCGTAAGTGGCAAGGCTAGCCCCTGTAATGCCAACGACATTACCGATACTAAACCCTCGTTTTCGCCCTAACTTACCCGAAATTAAAGACGCAGGAATGGTGGCTGCCATTAAGCCCAAAAACTGTAACGCAACGGGCAAAGTAATCATGCTGACACTGGGGGCTATCTGTTTGCCTATCAAGCCAATCACAGAAATCAGTAATATGTTACCCGTCATCAATAAAGCCTGACACAACGAGAGCAGCCAAACGTTTCTATTCATCTTTGTTCCTAAATATGAGCACAGTTGATCAATAGACCAAAAATCCAACAAAGTCGCAACACTTTGTTACTCATAGCAACTCTACAAAGCGACCAATAGACCGATGAACTAATAGAAAGAGTTACCATCACATTGACTTTGATCAGCGTTACTAAAGACGCTAGAGTTGAAATTATCATTACTTGAGATAATAATAATTTCCTGTTATTGATGGGCTTTATTACTTAGAGGCTCTGTTATTTATAAGTCTTGTTATTTATAAGCCTTGTTATTTATAAGCCTTGTTATTTATAGGCTTTAGCATTTGAAGGTGAGTATGATCAATCCGCTTTGGCTCAATACGTTTAAGACTCTGGTTGACGTTGGCCATTTCACCCAAACGGCTGAAAAGTTGTACATGACCCAACCAGGGGTGAGCCAGCACATCAAGAAGCTTGAACAAGCTTGCAATTGTGACCTGCTTTCTCGGGAAAATAAGAGCTTTGAGCTGACCGAACAGGGTCGGATTATGTATCGCTATGCGCTCAAGCTTGAGAAAGACCAGGAAGATCTTTTTGAGTCTCTGAGTTTTGATAACCCTTATGCTGGGCAATGCCACTTATCTTGCTCTGGTTCACTCTCTTTGCGTCTGTATCCCAAGCTTCTTGAACTTCAGCAGCAACACCAAGAACTCAGTATTAACCTAGAAGCAGCTCCAAACAAAAAGATATTGAATGACCTAATCGAAGGCACTACCGATATCGGCATTGTTAGGCATTCCCCAAACGACAGCTACTACCAAAGCCAAGTTATCGGAAAAGAAGCATTGTGTCTTATCGTCCATTACGGCCTTGCTGATTTAGAGATAACGCCGCAAGTATTGAATGACATAGGTCTGATTGCACACCCAGATTCTGCACACTATCTGTCTTTGTATTTCGACCTGTGCGGAGATAAAGACCTAGCGAACATCAACGTTAATGAAATACCAAGATCTGGTTACATCAATCAGCTTCATCAGATCTTGCTGCCAGTATCAAAAGGGTTAGGTTTTACTGTATTACCTGCTGGTGCGGTTGAACATTTCCCTGAAAGAGACAAGCTACACGTTGTGCCGCCAAAGGTAGAAGTTGAAGAAACGCTGTATTTGGTTCAAAAACGAAACCGAAAGCTGCCACACCGATACGATACGGTTATCGATCTGATTAAACAGAACGTCAGTGGTTAGAAGCGTTGATTCGTTGATTCGTTGATTCGTTGATTAAATCCAAAGCCTTTAACCTAGAAGATTAAAGGCTTTAGTATTAAAGTGCTTATCATTCAGACAGTAATAGCTATAAGGCAGCAACTATGACATGCCGACTAAGCAAAGCGGCTTATTACAAGGTATTGAGAACCTCACACGCTCGATCGAAGTCATAGTTATCTAACGCAGTTTGGACATCTTTAAGAACTGCTGAATGTGGATACTGTGCCAGTAATTCAGCCACGTACTGAGTCGCATCGTTATCATAGGCTTCCAGCAGTGAAAGTAGCTTAAGCCTTTGTTCTTCCTTGACCGCGGCTCCCATCGCACTCGCTTCACTCATTG
Source organism: Vibrio tasmaniensis (assembly GCF_024347635.1). Classification (NCBI taxonomy): domain Bacteria; kingdom Pseudomonadati; phylum Pseudomonadota; class Gammaproteobacteria; order Vibrionales; family Vibrionaceae; genus Vibrio; species Vibrio tasmaniensis. The sequence goes on along the minus strand of NZ_AP025511.1, from coordinate 1,128,725 downwards.
CCTCTACCTGTGGCTTAACAATCTTGCTGTCCGTTGCTGCAATGAGCTCAACTAACCGCGCCTCACCTTCTCTGAGCTCTTGCTCATCACACAAACCGTTCTGAGCTTTCTCTTCTAACTCTCCCATTAAATCAGCCAACTGGAGTCCGCCAATCGACACAGCCATGCTTTTCAAGGTATGCAAGTTTCTTTCAAGCGTAATCCAATCGTCTTGTGCCAAATTATCAAACGCATCAACCATCATACTTGGCGCACTGCTATGGAACTTCTCAACCAGTTTATTTTGTAGTTCCGAATAATGAAGAGTGAGTTGGTCGAACCGCTGCTGAGAAAACACACTGATAGCATCATTGCTATTAGGTTTACTTGTTAGGTATTCAAGTTGCTCTGCCTGCTCATCTAACAGAGCCGCCTTTCCTTCTACCATCACCTCAGGCACTATGTATTTGATGAGCAACGACGTCGCTTTATCGATAATAATCGGCTTGTCTAAGAAGTCCGTTACACCTGCGTCCCTTGCTCTTTGCTTGGCATCAGCAAACACATTGGCAGACATCGCTATAATAGGGATCTGCGTATCAAACTCACGGATCTGACGCGTCGCTTCAAAGCCATCCATAACGGGCATTTGAAGGTCCATAAGAATCATTTCATAGCTATTATTTTTGGCTAGCGCTACCGCTTCTTCTCCGTTCTCAGCCAAGTCAGCACTCAAGTTCGTACGCTTGAAAAATGCCAATGCTAGGTCTTGATTTAACTCATTATCTTCGACCAATAATACCTTTTGCCCTTTGAACTCTATATGATAATCCAGCTTGAGCTCTTGTGATTTAAAGAGTACGAGTTCCTTTGCGTCTGACCTAGGCAGAGTGAGAACGAAAGAGAATTCACTGCCCTTACCCAAAACACTCGCAACTGAAATTTCACTACCCATGGCTTTCACGAGTTTTTGACTGATATTTAGCCCCAAACCAGTACCTCCGAACTTTCTCGTGGTAGTACTATCTGCCTGACTGAATGCTTGAAAGAGTTTGTGCTTATTGTCTTCTGAAATTCCTATCCCTGTATCTGAAACAACCACCTTCATACTCACAGTACTATCATTGGATTCGAGATGAATAGCATTCAAAGTCACATGTCCATGCGAAGTGAATTTAACGGCGTTACCTATTAGGTTCAGAATGACCTGAAACAATCTTAATGGGTCACCAATCAACGGAGTGTTTAGCTCTGGATCTATCGACATAGACAACTTAAGTCGCTTCTCAACCGCTTTGGATTCCATCAATTCAATGACATCTTGAAAGTTGGTCATTGGGTCAAATGGGATATGATCAATGACAAGGTGTCCCGCCTCTATCTTTGAGAAGTCGAGGATGTCATTAATGATGCTTAACAATGAATGCCCCGAACGGTGCACTTTCTCGATATAGTTTCGAGCAACAGGATTAGATATTTCACCAATTGCCAAATAAGACAAACCAATTATTGCGTTCATTGGCGTTCTAATTTCATGGCTCATATTGGCTAAGAATTCAGATTTCGCTTGGCTCGCAAGATCCGCTCTCTTTTTCTGTTCTTCTAATTGCTCATTCAGACGCTTCATTTCAGAGATGTCGAATGCCCAAAATAGTGTTGCTATCTCGCCGTCTAACTCGAATAAATAGTAGCTGACTAAAGCAACGAAGCGGGTTCCATCAGATTTTCTAAGCACCAACTCCCGGTTTACCACCTTGCCATTGAGCTTGAGCTCCTTATGTACATCATCCCGAGCGGATAAAGAGTCATGAATAGAAGTCACATCGATAGAATCAAGATCAAGACCTTCAAACCCAAACAGCTGTTTGGCAGTGTCGTTGGCATAACGAACCTTCTCTTCAAACACAACACTCGCGGCGATAGGAGAGCTGTTAAGCATATTGTAGAGCTGCTCCTGAGCCTTCTTAAGCGCCTCTGTTGCATCATTGGCAATGCTTATTTGTTTCGAGAGCTTTCGATTCCAGAAAACGATAAGTAAAACGATCACCAAAGCAAAACCTGAAATGGTATAAACCAATTCATAGTCGACTCTTTCTATCGCTTTTGGTGCTGCCCACTTCGCCGATATCTTTTGACGTTCTTCAGCAGAAATGCTCTCAACCGCCTTATTCACAATCGAATAAAGCAAAGGTTCAGACTTAATGACGTGTAAGGTGGGTGAAAGGAAAAAGTCGAGTCGTCCGATAATTCCGATCTCCCGGTGGCCAAATGAGTCAATGAGGTAGTTGAGAACGTCGACAGTGTCGATCATGCCATCTAAGGTTTTGTCATCCAATCGATTGAGCCCATCTTCAGTGGATTCTAGCTCTACCCATTCAACGTTCGGATATTTTTCGATAATCGCGTCGGTGTTTGCCGCGTTATTTAGGATACCGATTTTCCAACCCTCAGCTTCCTCAAGCACCAAACTGCTTACGTCTCGTCTCGATGCAATAGCCAAACGGCTTGAAAACAGGCTCTTGACTGCTTTTACGTTGTCTCCTAAAGAACGATTCTCTTGAGCTGCAGAGACCAGTTCTACTTTATGATGATCAACCAAGCTTCGAGTTTCTGACCAGTTCGCCACGTCCACATGATGAATGTTTAGCCCTGTTTTTTGTTCAATTAGCGTTAGGTAATCGTCAATCATCCCGATGTATTCACCGGAATTGGATACCGCTTCGTAAGGCAAAGAGTTGGGATCGATACCTATCCGTACATCCGGATGATCTTTAATCCACTTTCTCTCTTTTTGGCTTAGGTTTAAGATCTCTCCAGTCAGATTATTGGTTTGGTAAACGTCCGCAATATAGCGTTTTGCCGCGTCACCGAAAGAACTGAATTGTTCGACGGCTGGAAAATAAACATGGTTTCGCTCTAACGAATTAACATCAAAATAGAAAGTCATCGAACCAGAGTTGGTGCTTCCTCCCTTAGTGCGATAATTCGCCACTTTAGTTACCGACGAGAAATGAGAGGTGTTTTTTTTGTCTCCATACTCATCAACTAGGTTACCGATGTACCAAGATTTGATCGGGCGATTATTGTTATCTGCTTGTGCGGTAATCACCTGAAAAGAACTATCGGTGTCGAAAATTTCAAAAACTTCGGTCAACTCATCAAAGCGGTCATTGACGATGAAATAAGCAGATATTTGCGCGATAATATTCGCTTTTTTAAGAACTTGGCTTAAATCATTCTGAACTTGCCTCTCGATAATTTGACCTAAGCCATCATCGGTCTGTTTAAGCTTTTTAATCGCGGCATTAAAGCTGTCTCTGATTTCTTCACTTTTAAAGTCAACATAAGTCGGATACTCAACTTTATAATCTTCATGTAACGTTAGCTCTGCCATTTCGATAAAACGAGTATTGGTGATAAACCACTTCAGCACTCTCCGTTCAACCATTAACAGGTCAACATTTTGAGCCCTAAGCTGTGAGAATGCCGATTCAAGACTTTCATAGTCTTCTACCCGATCGATGGCTAACTGCCCCTTCAGTACTTCAACAGAATTTTTAATTGGGGAGGTCTCGTCGAACAGCAATGCCCCTAGTGACAAGTCTTTCTGTGACTGGAGTTTGAGCTTACGTCGAGTCAGTGAAACAGGAACAAAGTCAACATTGATTACACTATCACTTAAGAAGTGTGCATTGGGATCATCAAACTGAATGCCAGAAACAAAAGCGATGGAGTTGTTGTTATCGATGGCCTTTCTAGCGGCGCTGGGAGGGATAGTGACAACGTCACCCAGCTTGTATCCCATATCATTAAAAGCACGTTGAATAACGTCGTGTTCTAGCCCGACCGCGGTGCTGTCTGGATACATATACGGAGGGTTACCAAAACCAAACACGCCTTTCAACGGCACTCGATAGGGAGAGCTATCTAACCACTTCGATAGAATCTGGTTCTTATTCTCAACATCGAAGGTTTCAATTTGTTTGTTGATCAGCGTCAGCAGTTCTGGTTCATCGATGCGAATCACCATTGATGCTTCTAGCCTTTTCCAATGCTCCAAAACATAGTTAACCGCTAGATCATGCACGCCAATTTTTTTAGCGAGTTCCATAGTGGTGATAGGCTCACCGACTATACCTTCAACATCGCCTGCCCCTAACGCACGTAATGCATCAATAACGTTATCAAAATCCACTCGCTCAATAGCGCTCAATTGGACACCAGCTCGCTCCAAGTCGATATTTTCATTAACCATCGCGATACGGCGCTTTTGAGTTTGGTCGATGTTGGTGTCTATTTTGTTGTCGATGGGAACAATCACTGCGACCTGATAAGGAAGATAAGGATCACTCGCGAGAAAACGGCCACCTTCACTGGGGTCAAATTGTTGGAAAGGGAACACATCCCCTCGCCCTTCTAACAAAGCGTCTTTGGCCTTAATACGTGAGTCCACGCTGATAAATCGCGTATGAACACCAAACCGATTCTCAAGATCTAAGGCCCAGTCTTTGATGATCCCTGAAACCTTTCCATCATCATCGATAAATGAGTAAGGGTAATGATCAGAAAGCGCAATAAAGGTGATGGTAGGTTGTGTTTCAAGCCACTGATTTAACGTTGCATCGGTCACTTCGCCGGCGTTTGCACTGCGAATGGCCAGTGGCCACACCAATAAGCCCATGACAAGAGATAATACAAAACGATTTAGCGACCACATCAAGCCATCACTCATCGCTAAACTTCTCTTTAATCGCAAGAATCTCGGGTAACTTAAGAAAGAACATATCAACGATAGTTGGGTCAAAATGTTTGCCTTTCTGTTCTTCAAACAGGTTCAGCGCCTCATCTATACTCCAAGCTTTTTTATAAGGGCGCTCTGCGGTCAGGGCATCAAACACATCAGCAACAGCCGCAATTCTTCCAACCAATGGGATATCTTCGCCAGCTACCTGGTTTGGATAACCACTGCCATCCCACTTCTCATGGTGATACTGCGATACTTGAAGGGCCGTACGCATCAGTTTGGAATCGCTCTGCCTACCAAGAATTTCAACACCGTATTCGACGTGTTTCTGCATGATATTCCACTCACCGGCATCCAACTTTCCGGGCTTTAGCAGCACACTATCGGGAATGCCAATCTTGCCAATATCATGCATTGGTGCTGCATCTCGCAACGTCTCGGCGTCTTCATCTGTCATGCCCAAGGCTTTCGCTAGCACTTCACAGTAGTGACTCATGCGCTTAACGTGCATGCCGGTTTCATTGTCTTTAAATTCAGCAGCTCTACCCAATATGTTCAGTGTTTCTAACTTACCGAGATTGATCTCTTGAGTTTTCTCTTTTACCTGACTAAACAACGCGCGTTGTTGGTCATAAAGTGCGATATGCGTTTTCACACGCTGGAGTGCAATAGCAGGGGTTATCGGCTTGGTTAGGTAATCGACAGCACCTAAAGATAACCCTTTCACTTCGGCTTCTGGGCCAATCTTCGCAGTAACGAATATAATGGGGATATGCGCAGTATTTGGTTGAGATTTTAATTGACGACACACTTCGTAGCCGTCGATGTCAGGCATCATGATATCAAGGAGAATAAGGTCTGGCTGAGGTACCATCTTGGCAATTTTAATACCAATGGTGCCATTAATCGCGACCTTTACTTGATAGGTATCTTTGAGTATTGCAGTCAACACATCCAAGTTACTTGGGGTGTCATCTACGACTAACACTATTGGTTTACGACTCATTGACACCTCGTATAAAAATCAAACAGTTATAAACATAGTGTAGAACGATTTTTAGAGGTTAATCAGAAAAAATATCAATTGTTTATTGAAAATGAAGAGTAGATCTTCGAGGGACATCAAACCAACGTTTGCCGAAGTATGAGCAGTCAAAAATTCGGCATCCACCCTTTGAATGTGAACCAGATAAAAACCATCGATTAGTTTCAACAAACACTCGCTTAAAATCAACCGACAATCAACTGAGGGCGAATTAGATCATAAACAAAACTTTGTTCATTAGAGTGATTAAAGACTTGATTGACGACACCACCAGCCATATGTGAGTGTCCTCCACCAAACCCAGCACCTGTATCATTCAGAGCTCTCTTTATCACCTTAGCCACGTCATTTTTGGAGCACTCAGAACGTAATGAAACGAATGTTCTCTCATGGCTACGAGCACTTAACACTACTATATCTATTTCATCAACGGTCAATAGAAAGTCGCCAAGCACTCCCAACATATTTTTGGGACACCCTTCTGGTAAGCTCCCAAATGCGCAATTTCCATCTTTCCTTATAGCCTCAAACATGGAATCAAATAACTTTAATTCTTGATATTCGATTTGATTGCGACAAATGCGATTTACCATATTCATATCGGCACAGCTTTGGAGTTGAAAGAGAGCTTTGATATCAGCTTTATTCATTGCTCGGGTAAAGTTTGCCGTATCGAACGTTAATCCAACAAGTAAAGCCGTTGCTACGCGCTCTGGAATAGGCAGATCGTAATGATTAAAGTACTCAACCATAATGGAAGCTGTCGCTCCATAGTTAGGTCGAATATCGGAAAACCAAACGAAACTGGGGGCTTTAACCTGATGATGATCGATCACACCAACTTCTATACCTGGTAAATCGGTAACGTTTTTTTCACCAATACAGCCATCCACAACAATGATTTTATCATTGGGTTTTAGATCTAATCGATGTGACTTAACGATAGGAATATCAAGCCACCCAATCAAATTATGTAAAGAAACACGGTCAATAAAGCCTTGATAGGTAATGAGGGGTTTAAAGCCCTTCTTCCTAAGTAAATAAGCGAGAGCAAAAGCGGAGCCTACCGCATCATGATCAGGAAAGTCATGAGCTTGAATGATGATTCGTTCACAGTCCTTTAGGCGTTCCAGAAAATCGTCAAATGAGAAAATAGACATACTTCACCTTAACCGTTGAGCTTTTCTATTGTATTTAGAACAGTTTCAGTACCACTATCCAATTGACTAACCATCTCATCTCCATATTGAATTCCAATAAAAACGCCGATATCGATTAAGAGAAGAGTAATGATTTTTAACATGAGAACACCACCATTTATAAATAAAGCGAATCAATTGAGCTCTAAAAGTAAGAACAACACCCTCCTAAGCCTCTCAAATAGAAGCAAATTAAGAAACACTCCTCCCAAATTAACTAAAACTTGCTCACATTTAACAAAACAAACATTGACTTATATCTCATTGCGATCAATGCGCTATTGAGTGATATTCAACTAGATTATATGGTCTTGAGCTCATCTGACACTACGGCCATACGGAAGACTTATCTAATGACACGGAATAGAATTGTCACAGGTATGCTATTTGCGCTAGCACCAACTCTTAGTTTTGCTAACGCTGACAATCAATTTGAATTTTCGCACTCTAAACAGGGAACTGTATGTTCATCTAATCCTGATATTTGGCAACTTGGCGGAGAGCTGCAAGTTGATGCTCCTATCTCGCTGAATGGCAAGGTCATCACTCGCGGTGGACAAAAAAAAGCAAGCAATAATGTTGACCTATTCGCAGGGAAAGAATCCTCTACCGAACAACAATACATGACGAGTTCTATCGGATGTATACAATCTGACGACCCAATGTCATTGGTTGGTGCTGTCGCATCTTTATACGAAGTACAACACACCACATTGAGCAGCTCAGACATCCCACCGCCAGTTCGAGAGCCTGATCTGCCCAAAGCGCCAGAAATCGTCAAAGATCAATTTGAAACCAAAACTCAATTTGATCAACGCGTCGAAAAATTGCGAATAGAACGACAACAACAGATAGCCGCTATACAACTTAAATACCGTCAACAAGTAGAAGCTCGAAATGCCAAAATTCGAGTCCTACAAGAAGGGGCAGACTCTCGAAAGGGCAACTTGGGCGTGCAAAAGACTCGACTCGTCGCTAAAGCCTTTAGGGATGTAATGGGTAAACCGGTCGTCACAACAAAAAGTTATGATGCTGAAAACCAGCAAATGCACCTGTTATTTAAAGCCTCAAATCAGAACTACCAACGAGACATTATTCTAAATGTACCTCTTGAGCAGGCGCGTGATGTCTTCAGCAATATCAATAACCTTGACCTCGCACTCACCTACTCTTATGACGAGAATCAACTAGAGCTCGTAAATATAAAAGGCAACTACAATGACGTAATGTTCTCAGGGGATGTGGCTAAAAGTAATTATCAGCCCGAAGCTCTGAGTGTGGTTCTTAACAGTGGCCCAAGCAGTGCCGCGACTCCAGGGCTAGAGATGCAAAACCCTAACTTAATCGATGCGTTTGAAGTCGATTCACGCCTCTCGGCAACGGACAACACCGCCTCTGATGAATTGAAGCAACTACTTAATGGCTTTGTGCCTGTGGAAAGTAACTCATCCAACTGGTTCTTCAACCTATCTATCGAAGATTACGCAAATTCAGATCAAGTAGCCTTTGCGCGCAGCAGTGGTGAAGTGATGTCTGACGTCGCGACAAAAGTTCTGGGTGTTCCAGAAAGGCACGTCTACGAACTCATTGACCGTGACGCAACCAGTGGTGCGATTAAAGATAAGTTACGTTTAATGTTAGACAACGTCGATGAAGGCGATACGGTTTACTTCTACTACAGTGGACACGGTATCCCTGCGATTCCCGATAATGATCCTTACATTCTCCCGCAAGATAAGATCCCTGACTACATAACTGATGATGAGTTTTTCAAACTCGATAACCTCTACAAAACACTGTCTAGGAGTAAAGCAGGCAAGATAGTCGTTATGGTAGACAGTTGTTTCAGTGGAGCGACTGATGGTGTATCGGTCATCAAAGGGGTTGCCGCCTCCAGACTGGCACCGAAAAAAGTCAGTATCGATCCTGAGCGTATGGTCGTGATCACCGCGGGACGCGATAAAGAGTATTCCAATATGTACCAAGAAAAAGGTCATCGCCTGTTTAGTTACTACCTCATGAAGTCAATGATCGAGGGAAACAAGGATGTGAATACGCTTTATCAAGATGTTTACGACAAAGTGAAATCTGCCTCTTTTGAGATGGGGGATTTAAAACGTCAACATCCAACAATTACCGGTAACAAGACTATGTCACTTTAAGAGCATGTCTCTTTTAAAACTATTTCAATTTACAACCTATTTGAAACATTGATTAAGGCTTATATCCATGTTTAAGAAAACATTTTTAGCAACATCCGCTCTTCTTATCTCATCAACAGCTTTCGCTGCAGATGTAGAGAACTCTAACCTAGATATCGCGTTCCAGGGAGCTCATTTCCAAGGCGCTGGTAATCAAGTAACCATGCTGCGCGTTCCGGTAACCAACAAAGATACAGGACAAACCCAGTTCTTTGACATGAGCGCTCAATTTGCAGCCGACAAAAACGGTAATCTTGTGTTCAAAAACATGAGCTCTGTAAAATCCGTAGCTTTTGCAAGTGCGAATCAAATGAGAGCGGGACATTACCTCGATGAAGATGGGAAAAGTTGGTACGTTGACGGCCCTTCTACCGCCCCCGACGGGAGACTTGTATGGAGTTTATCATGTAGCAATCGATGCTTCGGTAATGGTTCCGCGAGCCTACAAGTTATGAGCGGTCCAGCAAAAGATAATGGGCTAATTTCTCAAATGGATGCGTATAAGATAATTATCAAAAACCCTACAAGTCTAAACTATGGACTTTTAAACGGTAGGTTTGTTGCAACTGCTGGACAAGCTGGGAACATGATCACAGTTGTTAGATATGATGCTAATGCAGAGCCGAGCCTTTCTTGGGCATTGCGTTCAGCTCCCGAGCCACAACCGGAAGACTAATGAAAATACTAGCGCTAATCATCTCCCTGTCGAGTGCTTGTGCTTTCGCTTCCCCGTCTTGGTACGGGGAGGTGCCATCAGACTCAACCTTGAGCTATGGGTTCGGCAAAGGCAACACTTATCAACAAGCCAAAGACGCGGCTTATCATGATCTGGCTAAAAGTGTTGAAAACCGAATAGTCAGTAAGACCACCAGTACTAAAACCTTCGAAAATGGCGAGTTGAAAAAATCTGCGGCCTCTCATAAAGAGTCCATATCCAATGTAGTTTTCCGAAACAACGTCACCATTATCAACAGTGAAAAATCGCAAAACCAGTTTTATGTTCAAGTTCAATATGACCCCGAGTCATTTGCACAAAAGCTCTCTGCTTGGTTAAAGAAATCACAATGTCACAGTGAATTACACCCATACTGGTCAACAACGACCATGCTACAAAATTGGGTGGAACAACATCAATGCTTACCGCATATAGATATCGAGCGGTTTGCTGGGGGCTGGATGCTTTCCAACAGTAGTGGCCAGTTAATACTACCGGAAGCAAAGTATAACCACCTATTTTTCAACTATTCAGATGAAAGTATAAAGATTCACTCATCCAAGCGACGACTCAATGCTGGCGACCATTACTTTATTCAACTCAACTCAAACCAAGCGGGTTATCTCTCTTTGTTTCAAGTTTATGAAGATGGCAGTACAGGCGTGTTAGTTGAAAACCATCAAGTCACAGATGGCGACTCTATCGAGTTTCCAGATAGAAATCAGTATGACGGAATCGAAGCGCTGCTCAACAACGGACAAGAGACATACGATACCAATATCGCATTGCTCTGCCCTACAAAAATAGACACCTCTCGATTTGAGCGATTGGATGAATCGCGTTTATCAACAGACACTCCAGGGTTTGGGTTGATCCTGAACTATTTCGAGCACTGTGATTTTGTCATGGAACGACTCTCGATAGAGAAAGGTTAACCCCTCGGTCAAGGAACAGATATGAAGAAAATAATTTGCCAGCTATCCCCTTTAGCGATACTGATCTCTAGTGGATGGGCATCTGCAGATACGCTGCAGCAAGCGTGTGAACTTTCAATTACCGAACAAAGTTGCCCTAGCGTCGAACATTTTGTCAATCAACCTTTTGAAGCGAAAGATGAGTTTGAAAAATACAAACTCTGCAGTGAAGCCCAATTTGATCTTTACAAAGTGCAAAAGAACTGCGAATTCGATCAATATGTGGCGCAAGCTCAACAAGAGTTTGATAAGTTTAAAATCAAAGTTTCAGAATCTTGGGATAATCCTACCTTTAGCGACCAATTTAAGTGGGTCAGCTACAGCCCCTCTCTACAAATAAAGCGTGAAGTTAACTTCGAGAAAAATACGATTCAAGTCACCACTATTGCAGGTGAAACAACCTCAATAGAAGAACTCAAAGAAGAGATCGTGCGCACGTCTCAGCTGACCATAGGCGAAGCCCAACAAGCCGATGCTTATACCTCTGAACTGATTGAAGCAACAAATGTTGAGAAACTCAGTGACAAGACATTCTTACCCGTTTCCGAAACACCAAAGGTTCAGGCTCAAGAGTTAGACAAGGCTCTTGAAACTGTGGCCGTGACCAAAGCCAAAGACAGTAAAGGCAATACCGTTCTCAAAGCCGTTATTTCTTTTCCGCCAAGTTGGCTTAATCGTAAAGAACAACGCTTTTTTGATACCGTTGAAGTTTACGCAGAAAAATACAAACTTGAGCCTGAATTTATCCTGTCTATCATCAAAACAGAAAGCGCTTTCGATCCTACAGCAACCTCACATGTTCCTGCCTTTGGCCTGATGCAAATTGTCCCAAGTTCCGCAGGATTAGATGCGACAAACTTCCTATTTGGTGAACAGCAGTTACTGAATAAAGAATACTTATTCGACCCCGAAAAAAACATTGAGGTCGGTACCGCTTATTTGCACTTACTACGATCTCGCTACTTCAAAGGCGTTACCAATGAAGAGAGCTTAAAGTACTGCATAACAGCGGCTTACAACGGAGGTATGGGGCCAATCTATCACATTTTCGGTGGCAAACGCTCAGTTGCAATCAAGAATATTAACCAGCTTGAACCACAACAAGTATTCCAAACTATCCAACAAAAGCATTCTGCTGCGGAAACTCGTAACTACTTGAAAAAAGTAAGTAAAGCAGAAGTTAATTACGAAAAGAATATGATTTAAGGATAAAACATGAAAAAGACTCTAATTATCGCTGCAATTACTACATTGTCATTTCAAGCAGCCGCTAACTCCGAATTTCCTAGCTGGCGCATGAACCCACAATTTGATTTGCCTGAAGGCTTAATCGCGGGTGTTGCTTGTGTTGAAAGTATGGGAGACATGACGCTTGATATGGACATCGCTTCAATGGAGGCGAGAGCATCGCTAGCCGCATCTCTCGAAGCCATGGTGCAAAAAGAGCTCGATACAAATCGAACCTCGGAGAAAAAGAAGATTGTAACAGCTGATCGTAAAGACAATGTTGTGACTACAACCGTAACCGCTAAATCGACCACAAAACAACTAACCAACCAGTTAATGAAGTTTACCTGGGTAACAGAAAGCGTTTCTGTAGAAAAAGATGTCGAAGAATATTTATGTACCCGTGTGGTTGCACGAGCACCTCAAATTGTTGCTGAATAAGGTTTTATCATGTCAGAACAAGCTCTACCTTCATCTGTTGATAAAACAGCACCAGAAGAAGGCATATCTTTAACTCAACAAGCTCCCAATGAAGATCAAAAAGATTTTCTTGAAATAATGAGAGAGAAGACACCAAACTCTATCCTTGCCATCATTGCGCTGATCATCGCAGGTGGTCAGTTCAACGATGCTATTGATATGGGAAGCAAAGGTTGGGACCTCTTAATTTCTAACTTTTCAGATGCTCCATCTAACGAGCGCCTTTCTAAAGTCTATATTCGTGCTTCCAGTGGCATTTTAGAAGAGACATTTGGCTCTCCGGTTTATACCAAGATGTCGAATGGTGAGGTACAGATAAAATACTACAAAGACAGTAAGTTTATTCTTTCTGCAATAACATCCAACGACACAATAGATGCTTTTCTCATTTTCCCTAAACCGGGGTTTATCGCTGATGTGAACTACCACGCAGGCAGCGCCACTTATTTGGAAACCAACTTCGTTAACTCGACAACAGAACATGCTGCCATATCCAATATTGCGCGTTCAGGGAATTATTACATTGAAGAAGCAGAAGGTGGTCGCTATGAACTGTTATACAGCTCTGTCGGTGGTTACAGCGAATACCTATCCCCTCTCTCTGCGCAACAACTCAAGTTACTCGCTGATTTTAATGACAAATTGATGATGGAAGAGAATACAAAAGATTCTCTAACTAAACTACGTAGTGAAATCAGGCCAAACTTTTATGGGTATACGACAGTCGATTTAGAATCACTCGCCCCTGCAATTCTTACCAAACTTGAATATGAATTAATCACTGATTAACAGCAGCGTTGGTCATTGATAATCGGTAATGTGTATATCTGATTCGATTGGTTCTACGTACATTGATGAACTCTTCGAGTTTGTTAGAACTGAGCAAATGTTCGAAAGTGCCAATAACTGAAAAAAAAGAGCTCCTCATATCGTAGGAGCTCTTTTCAGTTCAGTCACTAGAGATTCAAATAGCACAGCGATGCCGTAAATTAGCGACCAGAGTAGTACATACAGATTCGAACGCCATCGAACTCGCGAATCTCAAATGGGATCTCGTAGATAGACTCCATCACGGACTCTTCAACCACTTCCGAAACCTTGCCCGACTTGACCACTTGGCCTTTTTTCATCGCGACAATATTATCTGAGTAACAAGAAGCAAAGTTGATGTCGTGAATCACAATAACCACCGCTTTATTAAACTCATGTGCTAAGCGACGAAGCGTCTGCATGATTTCAACCGAGTGTTTAATATCCAGGTTATTAAGAGGCTCATCTAAGAACACATAATCTGTATCTTGCGCCACAACCATCGCGATAAACGCCATTTGACGCTGACCGCCACTCAGCTCATCTAGGTATTTGTTTTGAATATCGGTAATGCCAAGGTGCTCTAGCGCTGTATCGACGATCTTATGATCTTCGTCTTTCAAGCGGCCTTGAGAGTGTGGGAAACGCCCAAAACAGACCAACTCACGAATCGTAAATCGCATATTGATGTTGTTTGATTGTCTTAACACGGCAAGGTGTTTCGCCAACTCTTTGGTATCCCATTCAGCCAATAATTTATCGCCAATGACCACTTCACCCGCGTCACTCTCTGTTAAGCGACTCGCCATAGAAAGCAGCGTACTTTTACCCGCACCATTTGGGCCAATGATAGAAGTCACTTCTCCTTTAGGGAACATAGCACTGGCATCATCAACCACGAGTGACTTGCCATACTTCTTACTTAAACCTGTTAATTTAATCACTACTTACTACCTTTACTGAATTCTGGTGCGTAACAACAAGAACATAAAATACAAACCGCCGACCAAGTTAATGATCACGCTCACTGTGGTTTCAAAAGCCATCACTTTTTCGATAAACCATTGGCCTGAAACCAATAGCACGATCGCTAACAAGCTGCTCGCGAGAATAAGCACACGGTGTTGATAAGATTTGAATATCTGACGAGCTAAGCTCACGGTGATTAAGCCAAAGAACAGCACAGGGCCAACCAAAGCAGTCGATACTGCGACCATAACAGACACAATCACCAAGGTAATCTGAGTCAATCGCTTGGTGTTCACGCCCAAGCTTGTCGCGTTATCAACACCAAGCCAAAGCACATCAAGCTTGGGAGCCAACAACCACAGGCCAAGCAAGCTCAAACCCAGTGGAATAAGGCTGAGGTAAACCAGTTCACCTTTCACGTTATTGAAGCTCGCGAACATCACATTTTGCAGCACGGCAAACTCGTTCGGGTCAATCAACATTGCCAAGAAGTTAGCTAAGCTAGAGAATACGCTGCCGCACACAATACCAATCAACAACAGTGTAAATACGTTGTTTCGCTTACTCTTGAAGTAAAAATGGAACAACGCAAACGAGAACAAGATCATCACAGTCACAGACAATGAAAAGTTTGCGATTGAATCAATCACCCAGAAACTGGTACTGCCAAACACAAACAGAAGCACCGTTTGAACTAGCATATACAAACTGTCAAAGCCCAAGATGGATGGGGTTAGAATTCGATTATTAGTGATGGTTTGGAAAACCAATGACGATGCAGAAATCGCCACCGCCGCCAACACAATCGACAGAAGTTTGGGTAGTCGCAAAGACAAGAAGAACTCGTAGTTATCCGACGTAAGTCCCTGCCCCACAAATACTGCCGCCATACCCAAAGACGCGATAGCCAGAATCGCAATTTTTACTGAATCACGCATTCGACTTGTCTCTCATGATCAGGTAGATAAAAATCAAGCCGCCAAAGACACTGATTACCATTGAGATTGGAATCTCGTAAGGGAAGATAACGATTCGAGCTAACAAATCGCAGGCCAATACCAAGATCACGCCCCAGTAGGCTGTCCAAGGCAGAATTTTCTTCATGTTATCGCCCATCATCAACGACACGATATTCGGCACGATAAGGCCAAGAAATGGGATAACACCAACGATCATCACCACAGAAGAGGCGCAGATAGCAACCAATGCAACACCAATGAAGACGATCTTCTGATAATTGAGGCCAATGTTTTTTGCGAAGCTTTCACCAATACTTGCCGCACTGAACTGACTCGCAAAGTAATAAGCCAACACACATGCAGGAACCGCGAGGTAAAGGATTTCATAGCTGCCTTGCAATACACTCGCAAAGTTCGCCATCGTCCAAGCCGACATGGTTTGTACTAAATCGTATTTGTAAGCGACAAAGGTTGTTAGAGAGGAAATAACGTTGCCATACATGATGCCAATCAAAGGTACCAACACCGCATTCTTGAACTTCAAGTGTTGTAGAAAGCGGACCAATAGCATGGTGCCGAAAACCGCAAACGCGAAAATGAAACCTAAATAGCTCCATTGCGCTGCATTGCCCAGCACCAGAATACCGACTATATACCCAAGCATGGCGCAATCAATCGTGCCCATCGTCGAAGGCGCAGCAAACTTATTCTGAACAATCTGTTGCATTATCAAGCCAGCAACACTCAAGCCAGCACCGGCAAGCACAATCGCGAACAGTCGAGGGATCCGACTAACAACATAAATAGAGTTGGCGTGTTGGTTGCCATTGAAAAAATCGCTAAAACTGATCTCAGCGACTCCAATCATTAATGACGCAACGCATAACACAACAAGAAATACAGCAGCTGCAATGGGTTTCAACATAGAAGTAATACTAAAGGTAGGATCGGGGAGACCGTATAAAAAAGTGAAAAAAGGCTTATAAGAACACTCTTATAAGCCCGAGAATCTGATGATTAGTAACTATTGAATCGTACGTTCAATATCACCCAACATTCTGTGAATCGCTGTTACGCCGCCACCTACCAGATACCAAGCACTTGAATCAAGGTAAACGATGTTGCCTTGCTGCGCTGCTGGTGTTGCCGCAACCAGTGGGTTGTCAAACAGCTGTTGTGCGCGCCCTTCTGACCTACCGATCGCTTTTTCGCGGTCAAGCACGTAAAGCACTTCAGGTTTTGCGTCAGCAATGTATTCAAACGAGATTAAGTTACCGTGTGTCCCTTTGATTGGAGCCACTGTCGCACTCTTTGACTCCACAAAGCCAAAGTCATCAAAGATGATTGAGAAGCGACTGCCCTTATTGAACATCGCAATGTTGTTGCCGTTGTTCATTAGCATCATTGCTGACGTTTCGTCAGACGCGACTTTGTCGTTAACCGCCGTGATAGAAGCTTGAGTCTCTTTAATGAGCGCTTCTACTTTAGCTTGCTTACCAAAGAGCTTGCCTAGCGCGCGCCAGTTTTGCTGAGCATCAGCCCAGTATTTGTCACCTTCAATAGAGAACATGATGGTCGGAGCTATTTTTGCTAGTTGATCGTAAACCTTAAGCATACGGTTTTCGGCAATGATGATGTCAGGCTTCAGCATGTAGATAGCTTCAAAATCAGGTTCACTCAATGAGCCCGTATTTGCCGTCGTATCTTTGTACGAAGCTAGGTAGTCAGGCATTAGGCTGTGAGGCGCGCCAACTGGCTGTATACCAATCTGATCAAGCACATCCAAGCTACCAAAGCCAAGTACCACAACGCGCTGTGGTACTTCGGTAAACTGCGCCGTGCCCTTTACGTGTTCAATAGTGATTGTTTCCGCTTGAGCGGTCATTATCAATGATGATGCAAGAGCGATAGCAAGCCCACCCAATAACTGGCGAACTGAATTGATTGTTTTCTTCATGTGTCTTCCTTTGCCATGGATACAAACCACCACTCATGACAATAAAAGTCACATTACTCATAGATGAGCATGGGGCGTACACAACGGCTAAATAACGATAATTTAAAGTCTGTCATTGCTTTGACAACAAACTTGTAACGCAAGTGAGAACTATTATCAATTATATTTGCGTTAAATTAGCGACACAACAACTTTATTATTCAGAAATGTAAAAGTGAGTATTCATATTTTTCGTAGTCAGGAGAGATATTAGGAAACAGAAATAGCAAAAAACGCGAAGAGGGAAATGATCATCAATCTGAAGAAAAAACTGATGGGGAAAAGTGTCCGAAACCCTGCAATTACAACGCGAAAACCCTGTAATCACAACGCCAAACCCCAAAATTACAACGCTCAACCCCAGAGTGAAGAATCACAATTTACAATGTAAAGACCCTATATAACAGAGGCTTAACGATCACTAAATTAGCTGATCAATTAAAAGCCCTAATGACAAAGGATACGAAGCGGAGCAAAGTCAAACATCAGTCAGGCATCATAGTGAATCCCCTGACCTTCGCTCATTTAACCTTCAGTAAGCGATGGCAAATCAATCAAACATATTTTTGAATTTAATTGAAAATAGGGTTGTAAATTTAAAAACTAGGCGTATAGTTCGCCACTTAGCTCTAATCTATAGAGCTGTTAATGCTAAAGTAAGTCCAAGTTCCACATAGACAGTTCTCGATTCCCTCGTTACACCATCTCTGCGTCAGCTTTCACCTAGATAGTCATTCAATAGCTTTTAAATCAGATCCCACTACCGTTCTATTCGTCATTTGCTTTCTTTTTAGCGAATTCAAAATAGATCGACTTATTAAATATAAATGTAATAAACACAAGGCACAGTTATGTCACGCAGAACAACAAGACAAACCCATTGGTACCAACTATCACGCGAAAAAACAGTCAATAAACTAAAAGGTAATAAATGCTCAAGATTAAAATAGACTTACACAAAGAAGAGATTTCATGGGTCACCGAGATTCGACAGCTCAATAGCGATATACTCCACCGCCACATATTGCCCAAGCTACAACATCATAGTTATCTCATCGACTTTGAATTTAATGAACGAGAAAGCATCGGAACTATCGTTTCAGGCAACGGAAACACCCTAGGACATTTCACACTCCTATAGCATTTCCCATCGGCTACAGAAAGAAACACCGTCTAGTTCGACAGATATAAAAAAAGTCAAAGATGTCACCCTCAATTCGCTCTAGCAGAACAAAATAGAGTAGAAGTAAAACAGATCAGAAACCTAGCCTTTTTGCATTTCACACGCGGCTAACGCTAGCTAGGTTATCGTACTTCTATTAAAACCAACTTATATCGAACTCTGAATCACCAATGCGTCATTATCAGTGCATTCATGGACTAATAAGTTAACGGCATCGACCTTAACTTCTGATCCAAAGTATATAAGTGTTCTGCAGCTTGCATGTGTTGAGGGTAATCACTGAACTTCTCACGATTTTCCTCATTCATCTTACATGTCTC
Organism: Vibrio tasmaniensis; assembly: GCF_024347635.1. Classification (NCBI taxonomy): domain Bacteria; kingdom Pseudomonadati; phylum Pseudomonadota; class Gammaproteobacteria; order Vibrionales; family Vibrionaceae; genus Vibrio; species Vibrio tasmaniensis. The sequence goes on along the minus strand of NZ_AP025511.1, from coordinate 1,109,924 downwards.
ATCCACCAGCATTAACTTCCAATACAGCTTTGTTGTATGCAGCATCGCCAGTAAAGGTTTGAACACCTCTTTCTCATAAGCTTGAATCAACTCTTCAATCAATTCGTCACGCTCGTCTTCACTTGCGATTGAACCATTGGTTGCCGACAACACTTTTTGATATTTCAGATTGAGTTGCAGCTTATCCATCACCGTTTGGTTATCTTCCGCCAGTTCGATAAGCTTTGACTTAATGATGCTCAACCAATTCGCTTGGCTAAGAACCCCACCATCAACACTCTCAATATCTTCACGAATTTGACGCTCAACATCTTTTTGAGCTTTCTTTAAAACGCCACGCACCTTTTGAAAAGGCAGCTGAAATTCCTTACTTAGCTCGATAATCAGTTTGTGAAAACCACCATTTGGAAGGTGTAAGTTTTCCTTAAACGTCGCCATTGCAGCTTCTTGCTGGTCGGTAAGGTGAGTCATTCTGTTTCCTATTCTTTATCACTTATGGTGCTGAGCTCGCGATCATACCACTATATAACCTCGTTTTTTCGGTAACTTGATAGGTTACATCTAGCTACGTACTTAATTTCTCTCAACACGTTATCTTTTGGCTAGTTATTAATCCATATGGCGTTAAATGGTAAAACTGATCATCGATTAAAATCCATACTACACCTGTTCCAACAAAACAGACTTCTAACTTATACAGGTACTTAAATGAAAAAGATTGCACTTAAGATTGAGACTGTGCAAGTCGAATGCTCACCAAGCTCGCGACCATGATGGCTAAATAGAAACTGCCGATAATGGACTCCATGAACACAAAGAATTGAGCAATAGGCAAAGCCGGTGATATGTCGCCATAGCCAACCGTGGTCAAGGTGATAAAGCTAAAGTACATCGCATTGAACAAGTTGGTTAGCCAGATTTGCTCTTCTAACCCGTTAAATGCATTAGGGAAAATTTCTAAAATCAATAAGTAGATAGTCGACCAAGCGAATCCCAGCAACAAGTAAATACAGATAGAACCGACAATGTGGTTGGGTGTCACCGTCTTTGCTTTCATCACCTGTTTGAGAGCGGAATAAATGTGTGAGAACAGAAACACCGCCAATGCCGTTAACGTCACTATCGAAAGGTTATAGTCCTCCAAAAACGAGAATACTCCCGACACCGTAGCGGTTATCAATAGCAGACCATACCAAGAGCGATACAAGGCTCGCTCTTTATGTATTCCCACTATCGAAACAGCCAAAGTAATAATGATCAAAAACAGAATGGTCTTTTGACCTTGCGGATAAAACTGCTGCATCACCGCGCAACCAAAAAACAACACCAACAGTGCATAGAATAAGAAGTAGAAGTTGTCGTCTTTAGAGACTGGCTTCATCTATTTTTCCTCTGCCTCTGCTGGTTTTTTCTCAGTTTCTTCTTGGTTTTTCTCTTCAAGTCCAAGCCATGCCATCATCAGCTCATAGCTTAAACTCAGTATCACAGCACCAACAAACAGACCAACGATTCCTGACATCGCCATTCCGCCCAGTGCACCCAGTAGAATAACCAACATTGGGATATGAGAGCCGCGGCTCAATAGCATCGGTTTCAAAATAGCGTCACTGCCACTGACCAAAATACACCACACTAAGAACAGGCTCGCCGCTAGCGTCGATTCAACACTGAACATATAAATAATGGCAGGCAATAAAGCAAGAATCGGCGGAAGTTGGATGATTGCAATCAGCAGAACAGCTAATGCCCAAAACGCAGCCGCAGGAACGCCTGCAACCACTAAACCAATTGCTGACATAATGGATTGAATCACAGCAACACCTATCACACCCTGCACGACACTTCGTACCGTTGATTTAGATAACTGTACCAACTCTTCACCTTTGCCATCGGTTAGTCGAGCCACTAAGTGAGTGATCCCTGTTTGGCACTTATCGGCGTTACTCATAAATGCGCCAGCAATGATGGTAGAAATAATAAACTGAATAAAGCCACCACCTAACGATCCAAGAACAGAAGCCGCTTTCGTCGCAAACTGTTTCAGTTCGTCAGCATACTTTATGAACGTGCCTTCAATATTATTGGAGGCAGCTACCAAGGCTGAATACACCTTCTCCCCAATGAATGGAATATCTTGTAAGGACTCTTTCGGTTTAGGTAATGACAATGTGCCATCTTGAAGCCCTGTCATCAGATCAGAAGCGCTGGTGTAGATACCAGAAGAAATCGCCGCCAAAGGAATAAACAGAAGAATCACACCAATAAAGCTCAGCAATGCACTGGCTTTACCTTTCGACATTCCCGTCTTATTTGAAATGGCGACAGCGACTGGATAGAGCGCAGTCGCAATGATCGCCCCCCAAATAACCAATAGAATGAATGGGCGTAAAATCGCAAAACACCAGTAGACGAGCATAGCAATCGCTGCAATTTTGATGGCAGCGTCTATCGCCTGTTTTGAAAAATCGTCGGTTAACTTCATGAGACGTCCTTGTTAGACAAAATTAATGCTGATTTTGTAGAAACTTCCAATTCCGAGTTTCTAGGAATAAAGAGGCCAAAATCATATATATGCCAATTAGCAATAATTGGAATATGCGAACAAAAGTGTTGCTATCGATATCGCCGGAGCTCATCAATGTGCTACCGACAAGTACTAGCAAGGTACTGAATGCAGTGGCGAAAATCGGTGCTTTTTCGGGAACCGTGTAGATCTTCTTAGCAATCACAATAGCGACCAAGCCTATGAATAAAGAGTAGAAGATAATATTAGGAACAATCGAAAGGATTGAAAAAGCCGCTATCGCAAGTAAGCCACCAATGCCATTGCTGATCACCAGAAATGCACTTAATTTGACTGATTTTTCTGAAGTAATCATTAACAATAGCAACGCAATAAACATCATAGTTAACAATGCTTCAGATATCTAAAAAATAAAAAAAAGCACACAACGGGATAAGAGATAATCATCGCTCGGGAAGCCTATAACGTTGCATCACTAAAAAGCAAAACGCTTCCCGAAGGATCGGTTAAAAGCGTTTTGCGCTTTTTTGAGGGAGTGTTGACGGAGATGAGCTTAGAATGACGAGGTTATTTCTCCCTCGCCAGGATTAAGACCACTTTTAGCTCGCTCCAAATTTAACCGCGAAAGATCTGTGCACCAAGAACGATCTCACATGATCGTAAATCAGATTAAACACAAACGCGTAAATGGTAATAAAAATGGTCACGCCGATATCCATTAAGAATGCCTGCCAAATCCCCACATTAAGCAAAAAAGCCATCACAGGGATCGTCGCTATCAACAAGCCAGCTTCAAACAAAACCACATGGAATATTCTCAGCTTAAGTGAACGCTGAGATTTTTCACCCGTAAAGTAGCGATCAAAAATGCAGTTAAAACAGTAATTCCACATCATAGCGATAGTGGCGACAACTATCATGGTTCCTGATAATGCATTCACATCGTGATCGGTAAATATAGCTAAACCAATAATTGAAAGTGTTACGGCCAAAACTTCGAATAACACTGAGTGGAACACTCTTTCTAACGTACTCATACATTCCTCTAAATAATCTAGTATGGGTTGGATTAGCTCGGATTATGTCATCGAAAATAATAAGAGAAAGTTAACAGCCATCACGATTAGTGATAGCCTAAACATTATCACCCCAATTTGGTTTTGAGCGAGAGATAGCATGTACAGTTTTGAGCAACTAAAAGTTTTCGTCACTGTGTGTGAAAGTGGCTCTTTTTCGGCGGCGGCACGCAAGCTGAAACGCGCTCAGTCTGGTGTCAGCCAATCGATCGCCAACCTAGAAATAGCCATCGACCAAGAGCTGTTTAACCGCGAGAAAAACATCCCCGTTTTGACCAACACAGGTAAAGCGTTATTGCCTGTCGCTAAGGCGATTCTCGACCAACAAAAGTACTTCGACCAAAAAGTAGAATCGCTGACACAAGAAGATGAACACGAACTGATCATTGCCATTGATGAGAGCATCATAGATAAGAATTTCATTAAGATAATCAGCTCTCTAGCCGATCAATTCCCAATCACACACTTCGATATCATCACCACTTCAACCTTCGATGTTGAAGATTTGGTGAGACGTGGCAAAGCGCAGATAGGTATCATCTATGCGGATGGTGAACTTAAAGTGGATATGGACTTCTTCTTACTGGGCCAAGCACGCTTTCTTACGGTTAGCTCTGCCACGCACGAGCTGAGCCAAATGTCCGTTGTTCAAGACTCAGACCTAAAACGCTACCGCCAATGTGTGCATCGTAGTTCGAAGCAGCGCGAATTGTGGTTCACCTATGGCATCAGCTCCATGCTTTGGTATGCCAACAACCACAAAACGATCATCGATCTCGTTGAACAGAACGTAGGGTGGGCAAATGTGCCTGAAATGATGGTGATGGAAGGGATTCAGAAAGGCGATCTCGTAGCACTGCCAGTGGCACACGAGCATGGTGGTTGGATTACTCCAGTGGGTTGCTTAGTGTCTCGCAGTCATATCAATGGCCCAGTGTTAACAAGTTTACTTGAAAAACTAAAAGGCCACTCATTAGAGAACAATCAGTGGCAAGCCAACTAATCTCCCCCAATTCTTGAATTCAGCCTATTTTAGCAACTGAATCCTAAATCAATGACGGTGGTGTTTTCTCCAGCACTACCTCATTTCCACTTTTTGTGCCGATAATTTTCTTTGTCGTGTGGATAAAACACCCTAGTTGATATCCCAAAGTGACATAACTAGTATGCGATCCCAAGGGGGTTGTCTTATCAAACTGATATCGACAAAACCAAATCGCTCTTTAACACCACTGACCCAACTTCAAATCTCCCACATAAGTGCCCCTGCCCTGCAACCACTTGTGAAAGCTTCAAATAGATCACTTTTGAATATTGATTCGCACCCAGTTTATGAGCCCTCTTTGAGTGCTTTTTTATATCTAAATGAACCTTTTGGAAAATTTGTCGTGAACGTTTTAAGAAATATTTGCCCTGAGAAAATGGGTAAAGAGCGTAACAAACGAGAGTATGATTTACGCGTACTTAATTGTGTCAGTGAAAGCGAATATGAATCGCGTATGGCAGTATGGAATAGCTTAACTTTGGTTGCTACTCCGTCTGTTTCAGAAACAAAAGGCTTCATCGATGAGGCTTTCAACAAACTTCAGCAAGATTTGAAAGAAGCGAGCCGTGAGTTATCGATTAACTACACGGACTTCATTGCAATGGCGCATGAAGAACTCAACTACATTAAAGTGTTTGTTGCTAATAAGACCGCACAATACGGTTGGTATGCCGCGATCGTTCTTATGATCATCGGTACTGTTGCTCTATGCGCTCAGTAAACCAAACTGTGTATTCAATAAATTGTCTTAAAAGCTCAATCGATAGGTCAATTTAGTCTATCTATGACCCCGTTGTTTAACTAGAAAACAAATGGTTAACCTCATTTGTTTTCTAGCAGACACCCCTTCACTCTCCCATTAGAGCCAACAGATCCTGCGTCGCTTGTTTTGGATTTTCAGCGTGACATATCGCAGATACCAGTGCTAACCCATGAATACCGCTCTCGACTAACTGCGGGATGTTCGATTCGTTAATTCCACCAATACCGACAATCGGCAACGTTGTGGTCTCCAAAGCCATTTGAATGCCATCATAACCCCAATGTTTCTTTAGATTCGTCTTAGTCGGTGTGGCAAAAAGCGCACTGAGGCCAATGTAATCGATCGGCAGACTATCGGCTTCTTGAAGCTGTTGCTCAGTTTCGATCGACAGACCAAGAATCTTGTCTGGGCCAATCAACTGACGGGCTAACTCAGCAGGCATATCTGATTGACCTAAATGCAAGCCGTCAGCATCCACAGCCAACGCAACGTCCACTCGGTCATTAATAATCAACGGCACATTAGAACCTGCCAAAATCGACTTAACAGCTTGTGCTCGTTCAATGAAAGCTCTCACATCCCCATGTTTCTCTCTCACTTGGACCATAGTGACACCACCAGCGACCGCTTGTTCAACCACGAACTTAAGCGTTTCTAAATCTTGTTGGTCATCCGTTACTAAGTAGAGCTTATAAGGGTTCATATCGTGCCTTTGGAGTCGGAGTCTAAATTGCGTTTCTACCATTTTACCGACAATTCGCATCATGTGCATGGAAGTTAATAATAAATTAGCTCAATTAAGCACGCCCCACCCAATATGCAACCCATTGAAATAGTGTTAAAAAAACGAACTTTTTAACGAAAGCGTTACTTATTACACAAAGTATTCACTTAAGCCTGCCCAGAACACTGTTTTATGGAATACTTCGCAGTGAAGGAATCAGCTAAATATAGGGATAGTTATGCGCCACCTTTCTATAGCGTTTAAGATCAAGCTAGGTTATGCCATCTGCTTGCTCTTTTTCGTCATTTCAGGCTTTGTGAGTTACAAAGGTATCCAAACCTTGTCGAACGGCTTTAGTCAATACAGTGTACTTAGCCAGAAAGCGACACTGTCAGGCAACATTCAAGTGCATTTTCTGCAGATGCGCTTAGCCTCTGAACGTTATTTAAAGTCATTGGATGAGCAATACGAAGTAAATTATCAATCAAGTAAACTCGCGATTGATGACCTTCTGAACAACTTAATTCAAACCACTACCAAAACCGATAGCCTAGCTAGCCTGCAATTAGTGCAAGACAGCGTGGCGGCATTTGACACGGCTTATGGCTCAATGAAACAGAGCCAGCTGCTCATCGACCAATTGGTGAATGTCGAGATGGTCAAACGAGAAACCAACGCCCTCAAAGCCGCGCAAAGCTTGTTGTATGAGTCGTACAACAACAATGATCCAAACGCGAGCTTATACGCGGGTATGTTGATGGAGAACTTCCTCGCAGCCAAGATCACTGTACTGAGTTACTCAAACAACAACGACCTAAAAACCTATGAAGCGGGTAAAGATATCTTTGAATACGCGTTGCCGGGTATTGAAGGCGACATTGAGTCTCTCAAATCATCTCCATACCAAAGCGAGCTTATTGAAGACTTCTCTAACCAGCGCGAAGCGTATGCAAAAGGCTTTGAACAAGTTCATCAGCAGATGATCGAGAACACGCAAAGAACTGCAACGCTTGCCTCGATTGGTGACAGCTTGGCTGTCGCGGTCGCGGATGCTCAAAGTATTCTAGAGCAACAGAAGCAAGCACTCACGCCAGTACTGCAAGCCAGTGAAAAACGTTCAGTTCAAATCATCATCTTGCTAACGGGTGTCGCTTTAGTTATTGGCATGACGAGCGCCGTTTTGGTGACTCGCTCTATCACCAAAGGCATCGCACAAGTTAAACAGATCACCAATGAGCTTTCTCAGGGCAACCTGAATGTGGAAGTGAACATTGAGAGCAAAAATGAGATTGGTGAACTGCTGACTAATATGGAGATCACCATTGAATCTCTGCGCGATATTGTTGGCCAAGTGAACCGCTCTAGCGTGCGTATTGGTGAGATGTCGGAGTCACTCAATCAAGTGACAAACAACAGCTCGACCAATGCAACACAATTGAACAGTGAAATGATCAACATCTCTTCTGCCGTTGATCAATTGGCTTCAAGCACATCAGAAATTGCTGCAAGTGCTAACCACGCGTCTCAAGTTGCCAACCAAGCCACCGAGAATGTGGCGATGGGACTCAAAGAAGTAGACAAAACACTGCATGAAATTGGCAGCGCCGATGAAAGCATGCAGGTGAGCAGCCAAAAAGTGACTGACCTACACAAAGAGTCGATGAATATTGGCGCCATTCTTGAAGTAATCAAAGGCGTTTCTGAGCAAACCAACCTACTGGCATTGAACGCGGCTATCGAAGCTGCGCGCGCAGGTGAACAAGGTCGTGGGTTTGCTGTCGTAGCCGATGAAGTAAGAACGCTCGCTAAGCGTACCCAAGATTCAGCTAGCCAAATTGATGAGCTCATCACCTCGTTACAACGTGGCGCTAAAGATGCGTTAGAGTCGATCAAAGAGAGCCACAGCACGGTTTCAGATGCTTCAACTCAGGCACAGCAAGCTTCTCAGAACTTACATGTGATCAACCAACACATCCAAGATCTGAATCAGGCTAACAGCCAGATCGCAGTATCTGTCGACGAGCAAGATTGCTTAACCAAATCATTGGGTGAGAACGCGCAAGGTGCCAATACCATCGCGCAAAGCAACCAAGAGTCTGTCAGCAGCATTTCAGGTGCAGCGAGCGACTTAACCGAAGTTGCTCATCACTTAGAGAGCCAAGTGAATCGATTTAGAACCTAGCAAAATCGGCTTTAACACAGCAGGCAAGTTTCGAGTCATAAATAAAAGGCCCCCGACACATATGTGTCGGGGGCCTTCTTTACGTTAACAGCTATAAAATAAGAGCTTTAAGTTACGAGCTATTAGTTTAGAACTTAGAATTTTGTTTGAATCTACTGAATCTTCAGACGTCGAATCAGAGTCTCTTCATCTAATTGATAAAGTTCATCAAGCAGGTTCATTTGCAAGCTACCCGGGCCGCGTGAGTTTTCAGCAGCAATTTCACCAACCACACCCAACACAGCCGCAGCAGCCAAACCACTTTCATCACCAACAGCAGCAAATGCGCCCGTCAATGCCGTTAAGGTACAACCCATGCCCGTCACATACGGCATCATTGAGTGACCATTGTTTAACGTCACCACGCTGTCTTTCGTAACAACGTAATCCGTCTCACCAGAAATCACCACATTCGCGCCGTATTCAGCCACTAAGCATTGCGCTGCGCCTAATGCTGCATCACTGCTATCTAGCGCATCAACGCCTTTGCTCTGTGCTTGCTCACCCGCTAACGCGATAATCTCAGACGCGTTACCACGAATGATCAACTTGTCGGCTAAGCGTGCGATTTCACGAGAAGTCTCGGTACGCAGCGTACTTGCGCCACAACCCACAGGATCAAGCACCACAACCTTGTTGTTCGCGTTCGCTTGCTCAACAGCAAAACACATTCTTGGCGTCCAAACACTGTCGAGCGTGCCAATGTTGATCACAAGCGCGCCAGAGAAAGACATCATCTCAGCCAGTTCTTGCTGCGAGTGCGCCATGATAGGCGAAGCGCCAATCGCCAATAACGCATTGGCCGTATTGTTCATCACGACGTAGTTGGTGATGTTCACAACCAGTGGTTTTTGCTCTCGTACTGCGCGCAACGATTGGATGATTTGTTCAGTTAGCATGGATAAATCCTTATTCGTGAAAGTCGGTTTTAAGCCGCTGCAGGTTGGCTAGCGACAAGGTTTAGCCGTGATTAGTCATTAAGTGCATTCAGCCCTTGCTGCCAAAAAGCCACTTCCATACGCGTTGCGGTTTTAAAGATATGAACGATGTTTTGACCGCGCTCGCTGTTGATATCAATTTCAGCCAGTAGCTGATTGAAATACTCTGCGCCAGTTTCCACGCCAGACTGGAACTCTTCTCCGCCGTAAAGCTGCAGCCAGCTCGCGTATGGGTTGCCTTCCAATACAGTATCACTGCTTTCTAACAGCGCTTTACCGATAACAGCGTAACCGATTGAACACGGAGCCAGTGCCGCATATAAGTCGACAAGATCACCTGTCATACCCGCATCTAGAACGTAGCGCGTGTAAGCAACTGTGCCGAAGTCTTCAGGTTCATTTTCTAAATCCGATTCGGTTAAACCCCACTGACCACAGTAAGTCACGTGGTGAGAGATTTCAGAATCTAGCAGAGCATGAACACTTGGCAGTGCACGGCGCATATCAGCCAGTGTCTTTGCCTTGTAAATTGCCAATGCATAAGCACGGGCATACTGCTTTAAAAACAAAAAATCTTGCTTCAAGTAATGCAGAAAACACGGCTGAGCAAGTGTGCCGTTTGCCAGCGTTTTAACAAAATCATGCTCGGTGTAGTCTTGCCAATCTTGCTGACAAGCTTGGATTAAGTCTTGGTATTTCATGAGATTCCTTAGTCAAAAGTCGGTACGTAATCTGCGGCTTTTGGTAGTGATTTGATGATGCCTTTGTCGAACATGAACTGCGCGTAATCGTCGTAACGCTTCATATCTACAGCAGAAGGGCGAAGTGCAAAACGAGTCAATGTGTCGTTCCATGCGCGTTGGTTAAGCTCGTTGTTCAACGTATCTGGTGAATACGCCACAAACTCACTCCACGAATCTTGCGGGTGGTTCACAATGTAAGTGGTTGCTTGCTCAAGTGCTTTGTTGAACGCTTTGATTGCTTCGTCGTCGTGTTTCTTTGCGTTCGCAACAAAGATAAGCTCATCGTAAGCAGGCACACCGTGCTCTTCTGGGAAGAATGCCTTCGCTTTAAAGCCTTCAAGGGCTAACTGGTTAGTTTCGAAGTTACGTAAGCCACCCCAAATTGCGTCTACCTTGCCCGATGCCAATGAAGACGACAGTGCCCAGCCGACATTGATGGTTTGCACGTCGGTAAATGCAACATTTTCCTGAGCTAACATGGTGCCGATCGTCGCTTCTTCGTTGCCCGCAATCGCGATACCGATCTTCTTGCCTTTCAGATCCGCTAGTGAATCGTTCTTGCCATTATCTAAAACCATCAACGTATTCAGTGGTGTCGCAATAAGGGTTGATGCACGAACCAGAGGCAAACCTGCTGCCACATCCATAGTTAGGCTTGGTTGGTAGGTTACCGCTAAATCGACCTTACCTGCCGCAACCAATTTTGCTGGTGTGCTTGGGTCTGCTGGCTCTTGAATTTCAATGTTTAAGCCTTGGTCAGCAAAGTAGCCTCGCTCTTGAGCAATCACAATTGGGCCGTGGTTCGGGTTCACAAACCAATCCAACATCAGTGTCAGTTTCTTTTGTTCAGAATCCGCCAATGCATGACCTGAAACTAGCGAAGCAAGCAGTGCCACAGCACCTAATAATTTTGTGTTTTTCACAGTTAAACCTTTCCTTTTGAATACTATTCTTATGTATAGAACTTAAGTTGAGCAATATTGCGTTAGTAGAATTTATGTTTAAATAAATAAGTGGGGCTAAAATTTCTCGAACGAAATGTTATTGAGCGAGCCATCACTGGTTTTCCCAAGGGATAGCTTTTTTAAGTAATTTATCGGTGACGAAGTAGAGCGAAATAGACAGCACCGCCAAGATGAATAAGGCAGCAAACATCTCATCAATGATCATGCGTGCGTTGGCTTGCAGCATTAGGTAACCTAGCCCCTCACTCGAACCCACCCACTCGCCGACGACTGCGCCAATTGGGGCAATCACCACAGCGACACGAATGCCAGACGCCAGTGTTGGCAATGCAGCAGGCAATTGGATATAACGGAGCAATTGCCATTTCGATGCGCCCATCGTTTTGGCAAGATCAAGATAACCAGTCGGTGTATTACGTAGGCCGTCGTAACAACAAGTGGTCACGGGGAAGAAGATAATGATCGCCGCCATCACCACTTTTGACGGGATGCCATAACCCAGCCACAGCATCAATACTGGCGCAATCGCAAACACAGGGATGGCTTGGCTAGCAATTAAGATAGGCAACAACCAGCGTTTCAGCGGTTCGAACATCAACATCTGTAGGGCGAAAAATAGCCCCATAGACAAACCGAATAACAGACCAAGTAAGATCTCCTGCGCAGTCACCCAAGTGTGTTTGAGTAACACATCGTAGCGTTCAATTAGCTTGATGAAGACTTCTGCGGGAGCTGGCAGAATGAAGCTTGGCATCTCGAAGATAACCACCACCAGTTGCCATAAACCGAGAATCACGGCGCTGCTGATCAGCAAACGCATAACGGGATTCATCTGACGAGGGCGCTTAGTCGTGATCTGTGTGTTAGTTGAACGAGCCACAGCTTCGCTTCGCGTTAGATCATTCATAATCACGCTCCAACTGATCTAAGATCGCTTGTTGTAACTCAGCACATTCACCATCTAGCACTCGCGGCGTTGACGTGTGAGGCACAGATAAAGAATGAGCACTCGCAGGCGTGCCTTGCAACACATACAAGTTATCCGCCAAACGCACCGCTTCTTGTGGATCATGAGTGATCAACACAACGGTTTTATCTCTTAACAGTTCACACGCTAAGGTCTGTAACTTGTGTCTTGTTACCGCATCCAGCGCAGAGAAAGGTTCGTCCATCAGCACAACAGGTTTGTCTTGCATTAAGGTGCGAGCCAAGGCAACACGCTGGCGCATACCACCAGACAACTGATCCGGCATAGTAGACGCGTGATCAGCCAAACCAACCGCTGCTAACAACTCTAATGCTTGATTAGTTTGTAGTGCTTTATTAGAAGCTGGATTTTGAAAGCGATGACTCAGGCATACATTGTCGATAACCGACAGCCATGGCAGTAACAAATCCTGCTGCGCCATGTAAGCGATGCGATCCGTTAAAGGCAATTCATCAGAGGTTGTCAATGTTCCCTGCCACTCCACCTTGTCGTCCAACAAGCCTGCCAGATAACGCAATACCGTGGTTTTCCCGCAGCCACTTCTACCCAACAATACCGTCCACTTACCTGCGTTTAAGCTAAGCGACAATCCCGATAAGGTTGCGTGCTCGCTGTCGTTATAACGTAAGGAGGCATTGCTGAGTTGAACGCCAACCGTATTAACGGACATTGCCGTGTCCAGCGAAGAAGTGATTTACCGGGCCATGACCTTGACCAACTTGAAGTTCGTCAGCATGGGCAATCGCGCGAGAAATGTATTGTTTACCGAGGTCAACAGCCTCTGAAAGCGTGTTGCCTTGAGCCAAGAAAGAAGCAATGGCAGAAGAGAGCGTACAACCCGTGCCATGGGTGTTTTTGGTAGGAAAACGTTTAGCGCTAATCAGAGCAGATGTGGTTGGCAGAATCAGTAAGTCGTTACTGTTCTCATCTTTCTCTAAGTGACCGCCTTTTAGCAGGACAGCTTTAACACCCAGTGCGCGTAAGTCTTCAATCATGCCCTGCATTTCGGCTTCGCTTTCAGGTACTGGCTTGCCTGTTAACGCCGCGCCTTCTGGCAAGTTAGGCGTAATGATGTCTGCGAGTGGAATCAGCTCTTGTTTTAGCGTGGTGATAGCCGAGTTTTCTAACAGCAGATCACCACTTGTCGCGACCATTACAGGGTCAATCACAAGGTGTTTAGGTCGATATTGCTTAATTTTGTCTGCAACGACTTTGATGATTTGCGAATCAGCCAACATACCAACTTTTACTGCCACGATATTGAGATCAGTAAAAACCGCATCTAACTGGCTAGCGACATGGTCGAGTGGAATAGGAAAAATGGCTGACACGCCTTGCGTGTTCTGGGAAGTGATAGCGGTAATCACAGAACAAGCAAAACTACCGGTAGCAGACATGGCTTTAATATCAGCTTGGATACCTGCACCGCCGCCACTGTCAGAACCCGCGATGGTTAAAACAATCGGAGTATTCGTGCGGATCGTGTCTTCAGCAGAGTGCTGCTGAGTTGAGGATTTTGGAGTTGAGGCTTTTGGCGTTAAATCTTTTGAAATAGAACTGTGTGTCATTGTCGCTCCTACTATCTTACAAGACGTAGGAGAACGAACACTGATCGAAGGAGAAGTCGCATTAGGCTCATGAAAGTTTTCATGGGTGCAGACGTAGATCGAGTGCTTATAGTTCCCTACGCCAGTGTTAACTGAATCAGGTTCAACGGGTCTCGATTAACGATCTCAGCAAACACCAAATAAGGTATGTGCCCCCCGACTATTGATAGCGATAGTAACAGCACTCTCACAACTGAGATACTGATTTTATTCAATTATAAGAATTACACATGAAAAAATTTCAATTAGACTCAACAAAACAAATACTTATAACGTTCCTTTAGATGGCTTCGACTGTATAAACAAGCACAAAACAATCAGAGACATACCTAGCCAGCCTGTAAAAGGAATCAGCTCACCGACAACACAGACGGCAAGCACCGCTGCAACTACCGGTTCAAACAGAGTCAGCAGATTGGCACTGCTCGCAGTCACGTGGCGTAAACCAAAACTGAACGCGATATAACCCAAGCATTGTGGGATTAACGTCAGATAACTGATGACGAATACGTTAATCTCCGAGGAAAACAGGTTATCACCAGTAAACCAGAGCGTTGGCAGCAACAACATCGCACCGAGGCCAAAAATACTGCCCATCGCCGCTTGTGACTTAATCCCTTTATCTATCAATGCTTTTGTCGCCCAAGAATAAATGGCGTAACACAAACCAGCGACCAGACCTAAGCCAATGCCCAATAGCTTTAGATCCTCACCGGATTCATTCGCCGATGAAGCTTCTGAAAACACCAACAGCCCAATACCTACCACACCAATCGCAAAGCTTGTAAGCCAACGTAGGTTGATATTATTCTTTTTGCTAATCAGACACTCTAACAATGCGGAAAAGAAAGGTGCGGTAGCAATCGAAACCACGGTGCCAATCGCCACACCTGATAATTTCATTGAGGAATAGAAAGCTAAAGGATAGACCGCCAAAGCCAAAGCGCTCACTGCCAACAGCTTCTTGTTCTGCAAAAGTTTGTCGAAAGCGAATAGGATTTTTCGATACGCCAAGCCCGCTTGCATTAGACCACCGACGCCCATAGAGAAAGCACCAATCGCTAATGGGCTTAGATCAGGAGCAAAACTTGCAGCGGTGCCTGTCGTGCCCCATAAAATAGAAGCAAACAAGATGGCTAAAGTGCCCGTTTGGAATTCGTTAACGCGATTGATGGCAAGATTCATTTCTATTACCCAATTTTCAGTTCTGAAATAGATAATAGTGAAGATTGATATAAGTTAGTTTGCCGAAAGGACGCTATTGTTGTTTCTAAAGACTGTCTTTCATTGAGCCTAGAAACGCCCTTGGAGACATGCCAAAGTGCTGAGAGAAGCGACGACTGAAAGCAGACACATCACTATAGCCCACATTTTCAGCAATCAATTGAACCGGTAAATCGGTATGAGTTAACAAGGCTTGGGCTTTCTCCATACGATAGCGAGTGATGTATTTAAGCGCACTGATCCCCAGGCACTCTTTGAAGCGTTTTTTGAATTGAGTGGGACTCAAACAGGCTGTTTCTGCAAGTTGAGATATAGAGAGAGGTTGGGCGTAATTATCCGCTATCAATCTTTGTACCGCACGGATTCTTGGGTCGATGCTCTTGCTCACTTGTTGTTGCTCTAACAGCAATGCAAACACATCCAAAACTGATGACTCAATGCCACTATCGACCTGATATTCCAGCTGCTTCTCAACAAACAGCAAGAAGCTCATCAAAGGTGGTGTGATCGTGAAAACCGAGAGCTCATGCTCTAACAAGTGCTGCGGTAACTCCGCCATATCCGCGACAATAAACCGCGCGGCTTCATCCGCTTTAAACGCATGCGCTGTGGTTACCGGAATCACCACACATTCGCCCACGGCCACTTTGCCGACATACCCCACCATTTCGATATTAATACTGCCTTGGATCGGCAATACCAATTGATGATGGTCATCATGAGCATGGGTATTAAATTGCTTGGTGTAAGATCGAATGCTTAAGCTAGGTTTCATGAGCAACGCCGGAATTCAGTTTATTGAAACATGAGTGTTAAAACGAAATTACATGATTTAAGCGAGGGAGTCACATCGGGCTAGTGCTTTTGTCGTCTCCCCTGTCTAGCCTGTTCTAAGTCGGATCAAAAAAGCCGTTTAAGTATTGATACTCAAACGACTTTTTATTGGAGTCTAATTCGCGATCTCAAGAACAGTTAACCGAATCGGCTATCACTCCCTAACAAAATCGCTCATTCAGACTCTACTATTTTTGAAGTTGCTCTTTAGCGGCTTCAACCTTAGAAAAATCTAGGCCAAGCTCTTCAACTGCTTCTTTGATTAGCGCAGGGTTTTGCATTACCTGACCCATCAGCATTTGAAGCTTATCTTGTGGTAAACCAAGTTGGCTGATTGTCGCCATTGCTGCAAGAGGGTTCTCGGTCAACGTCTTGAATATCTCGCTGATCTGCTCGTCGCTAATATTGTTCTCTTTCAACATTGCTAAAATCGGGTTCATTTTTTTGCCTTTGAAACACTAAATTAAGTAGGAGCACAGCATACCATCTAGCTGTGCTCGATTGTACTAGCAAGTGAAGCTTTGGTTTAACACGAACTGTGCTTTTCCCAAACGCAAATAATGCTTGAGCTTAACGAGATTCCAATGGGTAAGAACGGTAGCTCCACATACCATACGTTCTCAGTGCGTCGCGGTAGATGCCTAGAAGCTCACCACTGCTCGCTTTCTTAAGATCTTCTAGCGGCTTATCTGGGTAAGAAACGGTATCGAAGGTAATACCCTGAGGGCCCGTTTGCCAGCTAGCGATCTCAAACAGAGTTTGACCACGACGAACATGGCTTGCCGAGCTGATAATGGTCGCATGTTTAATATCATGACGAGCAAGCGCATAGCTACTGAACAAGGCATTGCCTACCGTGCTGGTCGCGTAGTTCTCTTCAATGATGCGGTCTTTGCTTACCCCTTTTGAGATAAGCCAATCCGCCATTAACTTGCCTTCTGTCTTATGGTTCTTTGGCACGCCGCCGGTTAACACGATCATCGCATCTGGGTTCGCTTTCGACATTGCTAATGTCGTTTCAAGACGTTCAATCAAGATTTCATGCATAGAACCATCAGGGTTAAGCGCGTAACCCAAAGTGACGATGGCACCGTGGTCGCTCAACAGTCCCTTATCCGCAGACTCTTTAAGAGGAGTTTCTAACACGCGGTCGACCGTTGCAAAAATACGTTTGATGTCTTCTGCTTTACCTTTATTCAGGCTTTCCAGCTTCTCCATGTGCTTGTTGGATTCACTGTCATTGCCTTCAAATCTTTGCCAAACCGCAAGATATGCGTGCAAGTCGACATCGTCTGGCGCAACCGTCAGTGCTTGTTCAAACAACTCAATAGCGCGTTCTGCGTTCTTGTTGTAGATCTGAGCGTTCGCTGCCGAGATCAACAAGTCAGTACGGTAAGGTTCTAGCTGGTACGCTTCTAACAATCGGTTAGTCACAATTTCCATGTTGCTTGGCATTTTAGCCGTGAAGCCCGCGTGAGAAATTCTTGCCGGAGACTTAAACGCCTGCAACGCATCAAGAAGTAATTGGTCGACAACTTGTCGCTTAGTCACCAACTGCGCGTAATCCGCTGAAGCTGGTACTGCGCCATCGTTAGCAGCAAAAGAATAAGGTGTTGCGCCAAAAGCAAGCATGCCACCAAGAGCGAGGGCGATAATGTTCTTTTTCATGGAAAGATCCTGTGTCGTTAAGTGTTCACATCAGATTTGCTCACCAATGTAAGCCGCCAAGATTAAAAAACCGTGAACCAAACCTTACTCTCCAAGGTTAATAATCATTTGTTGCATAAGATGTGGCAACAGATCACGATTTTGAACTTACCAGTAAGCCTGTGCATCGAGATAATTTTGGTTTAAAGGAGAATTCACCGGTAATTTTGGAATATCTAACTACGGATTCCATACGCCCTATTCCACCGAAAACCACCCATCACAAACCCGAACTCCGCAGAAAACAACACGCCCAAACAGCAACTTTAAGCTCATTTTTTCAACAACTTAAAACTCTACACACTGAATCGCGCGAAGTTAATCCTCGCTCAAATAACGAAGTTTTAGGTACATAGATTTAAAACACGCATCAACCGATTTTCAAATAAATTAAAATCAATTATTGAACGACCGTTCAAGCGGTGCTTTAATGAATCACCAATACAAGGAGCTACCCCATGCTTAAGTTCTATTTTCACCAAACACCCAACCCAATGAAGATCGCTCTGTTTCTAGAAGAGACAGGCTTAGATTTTGAACTCGTTCCTGTTGATACCTTAAAGGGCGAGCAACACACACCGGAATATCGTTTGATTAACCCGAACGGTAAAACACCAGCCATTGAAGACGATGGACAGCGCGTGTTCGATTCTAATGCCATCCTTTTGTACCTATCAGAGAAAACAGGCAAGCTTGGTGGTCAGCCAGAAGACAGAGCCGAACTGCTATCTTGGATGATGTTTATCGCGAGCGGCCTTGGCCCTTATTCAGGTCAATCGGTACACTTCCGTCATGCTGCGCCAGCAGGCCTAGACTACGCTGTGAACCGTTACCTACGTGAAGCACAACGTCATTACGAAGTGTTAGAAAAGCACCTGGAAGGTCGTGAATTTATCGTCGGAAATGAGTACACCATTGTCGATGTTGCTGCATGGGGTTGGATTGATAAAGCACCTTTCGTACTTGGTGAAGAAGGCTTAGAACCTTACCCGAACTTGAAGCGTTGGTTTAACGCAATCAACACTCGCCCTGCTGCACTGCGCGCCCGCGAAACAGGCAAAGACATCGAATTTAAAACCGAACGTGATGAAGAAGCGAAACGAGCACTGTTTCCTTCGAATTATGCGAAGTAGCTGAAGTAAAGTTTGATAATTAGGCTCAGTAGTGATCTGCTGGGCTGTAATATTAAGTAGCCACTAAGTTAAGGTTCAAAGTCTACTCCTATGACTTAGAACCGTATTTTCTTACAATTAGTCAAGTAAATGACCACAATTATAAACCTAGAGAATACTCCTCCTAAGGTACTAATCGTATACTAGAGGTAAATAAACAGTGACAAATCGCTTAACGAGTAGTTAATTTAAAACGGACAACCGCGAATAAAATAAGCCCTAACAAGAACATCATAGTTATTTGGCGTTAGAATTTTAACTGTTTAATCCACGATTGTGATCATTTGTTTTTTGTATTTTTTACAGCTACGAATATCGCTTAATCAAATATTTTACGCTAATTTTATATATAACAAATCCATTACTCTTTTTTATTTTCAACTATTGATTAAATACTGTTATTTCTTTAAACGCTTTTTTTATCTTATCCCGACCCTGCTGATGATGCACATCACCAAGATACTGTTTATGATAAAACATTTTATATTCAACGGGTTTAATTGTAATCGGAATTTCTATCACTTGAAGCCCGAGAACAGGCCCCCACCGATGAGCAAATGAACTAGAAACAACACCGATATGGTCTGAACTTTGAACCTGCAATAGTATTTCAGCAATTGAAGAAACGGCAATAGTGGAGGTGCGATTTCTTGCTTCACCTCTAACCAATATTTCGAAACCGGTTAATCCATTTCTATGTCGTGTATGTAGAATATGTGTTTCATTATAGAACTGCTCTTCACTGCATACAGTATTTATTCTAGGATGATCTTTTCTACAAACTAAAAATAAAGTGTCTTCAAACAATGGCTCTGCAATTAACGTTTGATTGTGGTTAACCAATGCATCAATCACAATATCTGCTTTCTGAGTGCGAAACAAGTCATGTATTTCTGATGTTTGATAAGGTTTCTCAACT
Source organism: Vibrio tasmaniensis (assembly GCF_024347635.1). Lineage (NCBI taxonomy): Bacteria > Pseudomonadati > Pseudomonadota > Gammaproteobacteria > Vibrionales > Vibrionaceae > Vibrio > Vibrio tasmaniensis. Next base: position 1,090,474 of record NZ_AP025511.1, on the reverse strand, counting down.
ATTTGTAAACCATCAATTTTATTGATTATATTCAATGCAATCTCATCACAATGTACGACTAATTTCCTTTCATTGTTAATCGTGCCATAAATAATACCTAACGCATCTTTGAAGTGCTGAGCAGCATAATCAGCAGATGTTGTCGGTACTATTTTCTGTCCCTTACGCAAAAACAACGTATAACCTAATGATTTTTCAAGTCGTTTTATTGCTGAGCTGACCGCCGGTTGAGTCAATCCCAGCTGATTAGCCGCCTTTGTAAAAGAAGCATGCTCATAAACTACGATAAATGTGCGTATTAAATTTAAGTCAATCATCAGATTCTCATCGCAAAAGGACCATACGGTCACTAAACTCATGCTACGAGTGTTACAAAGACTCTGGCTGATATCAATTACTTCTAGTATAAATTAGATTAATACTAGAAGTAATTTTCACTCCCTACTCCTACTATCCTCTCTTCACTATGATGATTCGCACATCAATCAGTGAAGGACTAGAACTTTGAAATCCCTAAATAAAAGCACGTTAGCAACGGCCTGCGCTCTTGCTACAACCTGCATATCAGCAGGTGTCTCAGCCTCTGAGCAACCGAATATTCTTGTTATTTTCGGTGATGACATCGGCTACTCAAACCTAAGCACCTACAACCAGGGAATGCTGGGTTACAAAACACCAAACATTGACCGCATTGCGACGGAAGGCACTAAATTCACTGAATTTTATGCTCAACAAAGCTCAACTGCGGGCCGTTCTGCATTCATCACTGGCCAAATGCCAAAACGTACAGGTTTATCTAAAGTAGGTATGCCGGGTGCGAAAGAAGGTATTTCAGCTGAAGATCCTACTCTAGCAACCATGTTGAAAGAATACGGTTACGCAACCGCTCAATTTGGTAAAAACCACCTAGGCGATCGTGATGAGTTCTTGCCAACTGCGCATGGTTTTGACGAGTTCTTTGGTAACCTTTATCACCTTAACGCTGAAGAAGAGCCTGAAAATAGTGACTTCCCTCAAGAAGCCTCTTTTACTGAAAAATATGCACCTCGTGGCGTTATTCGTTCAACCGTAGACGGCAAAATTGAAGATTCAGGTCCATTGACTCGTAAGCGTATGGAAACTGTCGACCAAGAATTCCTTGCCGCGGCTGAAGATTTCATCGAGCGCCAAGTTGCAGATGAAAAGCCATTCTTCACTTGGGTAAATACATCACGCATGCATAACTTCACACACGTTGGTGAAGAGAACTCTGGCCGCACTGGGTTAGGTTTCTATGCTGACGGTATGGTTGAGCATGATGAGCAGGTAGGTCAACTTCTTGATAAAGTTGAAGAGCTTGGTATCACCGACAACACTATCATCATCTACACGACAGATAACGGTCCAATGAAAGGAACGTGGCCTGATGCCGCTTCATCACCGTTCCGTGGTGAGAAAAATACAGGTTGGGAAGGGGGCTTCCGAGTACCTGCACTGATGAGCTGGCCAGGTAAGATCCCTGCAAACACCACTGTCAATGGCATGATGGCACTAGAAGACTTTGTTCCTACTCTTGTCAGCGCTGCTGGTAACAGCAACATCAAAGAAGAGCTGCTGGAAGGCCGTGAACTCAATGGTAAAGAGTACAAAGTTCACTTAGATGGCTTTGATCAAACCGCGATGATTCAAGGTAAAACGGAAGACAGTGCACGTAATCGTTTCTATTACTGGAGTGATGATGGCGACCTACTAGCGGTACGTCACGATCGCTGGAAATTCCACTTCATGATTCAAGAGCACAACACTGGCATTGAAATGTGGAAACAACCGTTTACAACTCTGCGTGTTCCTTTGATATTTGACCTGGCAATTGACCCATTTGAAGCGGGTGATCTTGGTATCGGATATGACCAATGGATGTACGAGCGTCTATACCTTATGGGCTATGCCAAAGAAGCGGTTGCTGACGTAATGGAAACATTCAAAGAGTTCCCACCGAGATTTGAAGCAGGCAGCTTCACACCAAAAACTCAGTAATTATTCCTACGTTTAACTAATACGAATGGTGTGTATAACACACCATTCGCTTTTAAGGCTCTCGAATGCAAAAAGTGTCCATGAAAGACTCCACTCTAATCCAACTTAGCCCCTTAAAGACCGCTGATAAAGACTTGAGTGCCAATCCAAAATACCAACGTCGCTTTCACGTAATGGCAAAACCAGGAGGGTCTAAGTGCAACATAGATTGCCAATATTGCTTTTACCTGCATAAGGAAGGGTTGTTGCATCAACCAAAACAACCTCGCATGGATGATGAAACGTTGGAGCGTTTCATTGAAAGTTATATTGACAGTCATGATGGCGATGAAATTGTATTTTCATGGCAAGGTGGTGAGCCCACAATGCTTGGTGTCGAATATTATCTGAAAATTGTCATCCTTCAAAAAAAATACAAACCCGTTGGCGTGACCATTCACAATGACCTTCAAACTAATGGTTTGTTACTCAATGAGGAATGGTGCCAATTTCTGAAAAAAAACAACTTTTTGGTCGGGCTATCCATCGATGGTCCGCGTGAATTACATGATGTTTATCGTGTCACACGCTCTGGAAAACCAACCTTTGACAGAGTAATGAAAGCCGCTCAGTTGTTGAAATCACACAACGTACCATTTAACGCCCTGACCGTCGTCAATAACGAAAACGTCAAACATCCATTAGCCGTATACCGATTTTTGACTCAAGAATTGGGCGCAAGCTATGTCCAATTTACACCTTGTGTCGAAGCTACTGAATTCACCGATACGGCTCCTCAGTTCTGGCAAGATAAATCTTCGTCAGTTAGCTCTGATATTAATTCGACGATGAAAACTCGCACTGAGCATTCTACCCATAGCGACAACGTTATTTTTTCTACACAAAATGACTCATTGGTGACTGACTGGTCGGTTTCACCTAAAGATTGGGGTGACTTTTTGATTGCGGTATTTGAAGAGTGGGTCAATAACGATTTAGGCAAAGTATTGGTCAACTATTTCGAAACTGCTGTCGCGCAAAAGATGGGTTTTCCTTCTCAAATGTGCACTACAGCCGAGTTTTGTGGCAAAGGTATCGCAATAGAACACAATGGTGATGTGTTTTCTTGCGACCATTATGTGTATCCCGAATATCAACTCGGGAACATCAACGACAGTAAATTAAACAACCTAGTGTTCTCAACTCGACAAGAAGCCTTTGGCATGGCCAAGCGTGATAGCCTGCCACAGCAGTGTAAACGCTGTGTTCATCTGTCTCTTTGTGGAGGGGGGTGCCCTAAAGATCGCTTGTCAAAAGCAAGCGATGATGAGCTAGGTTTAAACTATTTGTGCTCTGGATTTAAAGCATTCTATGACTACGCAGATCCTATCCTGAATGGTTTAGTTGCTTTGCTTCAACGTAACAAACCAACTCCTTTCGCAAATAATGGCTAATCCTATGAACTCTCAATCTATCAAAACGGCTCAAGCCGCAATTCGTTCACTATCAGATCAACTTGAGCAAGAGTTAATTGGTCAATCACATGTTGTCGATGCACTGATTATTGCTCTAATTACACAAGGTCATATTCTGCTAGAGGGTTTACCTGGGACGGCTAAAACACGTGCAGTCAAAGCCTTTGCCACTGGTCTTAATGCCTCTTTTGGCCGTATTCAATTTACTCCGGACTTGCTCCCTTCCGATGTCACTGGCACAGATATATACCGCGAAAAAAGCGATTCTCTCAGCCTAGATTTCCAACCTGGTCCTATTTTCAACAATATCGTGCTTGCCGATGAAATCAACCGCGCACCAGCCAAAGTGCAAGCAGCATTGCTTGAAGCGATGGCTGAACAGACCGTCACTATTGGTGGAAAAACACACTCTTTGCCCGATGTATTTTTGGTAATGGCAACACAAAACCCGATAGAACAAGACGGAACCTATCCGTTACCAGAAGCTCAAATGGATCGATTTGAGCTCAAAATTCAGGTCGATTACCCAGACGATGCCGCTGAGTTGGCGATCATTAAATTGGTCCGTTCAGAGATGGCTAATGCCAATAGCAAGCAAGCTACACCGACTAAAACTGAACCGTTTGATATGAATGCAATTACTATCGCTCGCAATGCACTGCCTACTTTGCATGCTTCAGACATCGTTGAAAACTATATTGTTGCTTTAGTCATGGCAACTCGTCACCCAGAGCGATATCCCAACGCAAATCTAAGTCAATGGATCGAAACTGGCGCTAGTCCAAGAGCATCAATCGCTTTAGATCGTTGCGCTCGAGCTCACGCTTGGCTACAAGGACGCAACTACGTTGAGCCTGATGACGTTCGTGCTGTCGCGATGCCGGTATTAGGACATCGAATCGCATTCACATTTGACGCCATCGCAGCTGGAGTTCAGCCCTCTCAAGTCGTTAATGAATTACTTGATCATGTTTTAATTGGTTAGTGAGACCGTTTAGATGCCGACCAAAACTTTAGATCCCAGAGTTTATTGCTCTTACTCACGACTGGTAAAACTGCAAACTGAAACACACAGCTTACCAATACTACGTAAACTCAGCTCCACCAGCACAATGACAGGGAATCATCCTTCTACCTCTCATGGGAGAGGTTTGGATTTTGAAGAGTTACGCCATTACAAACAAGGCGACGACATCCGTAATATGGATTGGAAAACGACAATGCGTACTGGCAAACCACATGTTCGGACCTACAACGAAGAACTCGACCGGAATGTCATCGTTTGCCTCGATCAGCGCAGTAATATGTTTTTCTCTTCTATTGATACGATGAAATCCGTTGTTGCGGCCGAACTGGCCGCTTTGGTTACATGGCGAACAATTGAGCGCCATGACCGAGTAAGCCTGACCTTACTGCAAGATCAAAGCATTACTGACTATCCTGCAACCCGTTCACCGAAGAAGGTTTTGCAACAACTCAATAGTATCGCGACGGCAAATCAAGGGCTTAATTCAAGTAACGATAGTCAACGAGTCAACACATTTGATGATCTCATTACTCACCTCAGTAAACGACAAATTAAACGGTCAGTGATCATCGTATTGAGTGACTGGGCAGAGCTCAATCCTTCAAGCTTGCAATCGCTTAAGTTACTTCAACGTCATAACAATTTAATCGCGGTTATGATCACCGATCCAATGGAACAACCTCAATACGCCGACCAGCTTTCAGATTGCGTGATCAGTAACGGCCAGCAGCAACTTAACCTTGGTTCAGGCGCGATGGTCAAACAGGCACAAATGGGGCTACTAAAGCATTTTTCTGAGACCTTTTGCCATGTAAAGCAGTTGATGGATAGCCAAGCGCTTCCTTTGATCTGTGTCGATACCAATGGTCATCACCTTAAACAGTTTAGAGATGCTGTGGGGTGTACTGCATGATAATGGGACAGTCAAATGGCGCCTTTTTATTTAAGAATATGGCCGCCGTGAAAGAACCAGAAGCACTATCGATATTGCCACTCGCGACTGGTTGGCAACTACTTGCAGTTGCATTGCTTGTTTACCTAATTTGTCGAGTATGGCGTGTCATCATTCGATATCGACGCAACCGATATAGAAGGGCCGCCCTCAAAGATCTCAAAATGTTCATTCCTATCTATCCAGAATCAGCGGAGCTGTTCAGCCTAATGAAAAGTGTCTCAGTAGTAGTTGAAAGCTCAACAGCCTCGCTCCAAGGCGATGACTTCTTGCAATGGCTAGACGACTATTTACCAAACGACGAGATGAAGTTCGATGATGAAATTGGTCAGCTCTGGCAGCAAAGCTGCTTTGACCCAAAATGCCATTTAACGAATAAGCAATGGGGTGATTTATGCCACCGTTGTGAATGTTGGTTACGCCACCACCCTCTAGCGAAGGTAAACACATGAGTGACTTTTTAAACAGCCTTGTTTTGGGCTATCCCGCATGGTTTTTCCTTTTGCCCCTCCCCTTATTCGTTATGCGTAGGGCTCCGCCATTTCAAACCAAAAACACCGCAATAAAAGTCCCATTTTTCACTTCGGTTTTGTGTATTTTGGCGGTTTCCCCTAATGAGGGAGCTAACGAGCTTAAACCTACCCGTTGGCAAATACGATTGTTGTTACTCAACTGGTTAATGCTCATTACCGCGTTAGCGCAACCCGTTTTGCTCGGAGCGGTTCAAAGCCAGCAACTCTTTGCACGAGATATTATGGTCGTGACCGACTTATCTGGCTCGATGGCAAAAACAGATTTTACCGACAAGAACGGTACCAATATCAGTCGACTTGATGCCGCTAAAAACGTATTGGCTGAATTTGCATCCCAACGTCAAGGCGACCGCCTAGGACTTATTTTGTTTGGTGACTCAGCGTTTATCCAGACTCCATTTACGACGGACCAAAAGGTTTGGCTAGAGTTACTCAACCAAACTGATGTTGGCATGGCAGGACAATCGACCCACCTAGGTGATGCGATTGGACTCACACTTAAAGCATTCAAAGAATCAAATCATAAATCCACTGCAGAGCCGAAAGACAAGGTCGCCATTATTCTTACTGATGGCAATGATACTGGCAGCCATGTTCCGCCTATAGAGGCGGCAAAAATGGCAAAGCAAAGAGGCATAACACTGCACGTTATTGCGATGGGTGACCCAGCGACTGCGGGTGAAGATGCGATGGATATGACGGTTATTGAACGCATTGCCGAGGAGTCTGGAGGACAAGCATTTCAAGCTCTCGACAGCGAAGAACTTTCGCAAGCGTATCAAACAATCAATGAACTAGAGTTGACCGAGTTTGAGAGTCAACAGTTTCAACCTAAGCAATCTATTCATCATCTATTTGTCGGTATCGCACTTATCGTCAGCCTGTGTTTGATTTCCCTTTCTTTATGGAGACAACGTCGTGTTCGATAACCTTGATCTTCTAATCATACTGAAGCAGTTCCACTTTATTCGTCCGCAGTGGCTGCTTCTGCTACCCATTGTTGCAATGATAGTGTGGTTACAGTGGAAAAAAGACAACAGCACCAAAGCATTTCCTAACCTCCCTGAGCATTTAGAGACGGCTTTAGTAGTGAATGGTTCTGATTGGCGAGCAAATCTGCCACTAAAATTGCTCTCAGTGGTACTTCCACTCGCTATCGTTATTTGTGCGGGTCCCACATGGCAACGCCAAGCCTCACCAAATGATCAGGCGCAATCTGCCTTACTGATTTTGCTCGATAGCAGTAACAGCATGCTCAATCAAGATGTGGCACCAAACCGACTTGAGCGTAGTAAGCAAAAGATACAAGATCTTCTTGAGCTCAGAGGGAGTGGCTCAACGGGGTTAATTGCCTATTCAGGTTCGGCGCATCTTGCTATGCCACTCACTGATGACCCACGGGTTCTCGTACCCTATTTGACGGCAATATCCCCTGATATCATGCCAGCAAAGGGAAAACACCTCGGTTTAACACTGCCTTTGATCAAAGCACAGTTTGACGGGCTTAACGTACCCACCAGTCTGCTTATTCTGAGTGATACTCTGCCTATGAATGAATTAGAGAAGGTGGCGCATTATTTCGCCTCTACTGATCATCAACTGATTATTCTCGCAATGAACGCAGATAAGACGGATCGGTCTTTACTAGACTTAGCTAAAAAATCTGACGGAAACTTATATTACTTCACCACAGATAACACCGATATTGCTTCCATTAGTCGGCAAATAAAACTTCATGCTGAGCTCAACAGTGAGTCTGTATTGCCATGGAAAGACGCCGGTTATTTATTGCTGTTTCCTTTAACTTTACTTTATTTAATGTGGTTTCGACGCGGCTGGCTGGTTCAGTGGTGCGTATTGGGTTTAATCACCACAAATATTTTGATTGTACCGACGGCATCAGCCCAGCAAACGCGAGATGAAAACCAAGTCCAAACAGAAAATACCACGCAGCGAAATAAAACGGAGAGTAATCAACAAGAAATCAGTTGGTTAGAACGAAGCCAGCAGGTGTTCATTAGTCTGTGGATTACGCAAGATCAGCTTGGTCAATGGTACTCATCTCAAGGAGAGCCGAAACTGGCCGCCGCGCACTTTGTTTCTCCGCAACACAAAGCGATGGCGTACTTTAACGCTGGTGAATACGAGCAAGCCGCTTCAATTTGGGTTGCATATGACGACTTTGAATCTCAATTCAATTTGGCGATGGCATTAGTGGGCCAACGTGAATACGTCGCAGCAAAAAAGCTGTATCAGCAACTGCTTGAGCGTCAACCAGATAATGATGATGTCGCAAAAAACTTGAAAGTCGTTAGTGATTTTATTCAGTTTATTAATGATTTTAGTGAAGGTCAGAGTCGGAGTGATGAAGGACAAAACGAACAATCGTTTTCTTTACCTGATGACCAGCCACAAACCGCCGATGGCCATGAGCAAAATGTCATGCCAGATTCGAAAATAGAGCTGCCAATCTCAGCTGATGAAATGCTAGCGAATCCAGATATCACAGAGCAATGGCTACAAAGAGTTGAAGCCGGCCCTGAGTTCTTTCTTAAAAACAAGTTCTCTTTGCAATACCGAGAATCAAAATTATGAATCTTCTATTTAAACGTGTATTTACCGTTATTTTGCTCAATCTACTTTGTTATCAAGGTGCGTTTGCAAGTGAGAAGTCAACTTCTGACACGCTGAACGAACAGGTATCACTGACAAGTTGGCTTAGTAGCAGCAACGACAGCACAACGGTCTCGGTTAATGAACCTATTTACCTCTATATCGAGGTGGCGACGTCTCGTTGGTTTACAGCGGGGACGCAAATTGGTGATATCGAAGTGCCGAATTTAATCGCCCCACAACGTGACCTTTCAGCGACCAACTTTAATCGACGTAAAAATGGCAACAGTTGGTCACATCAACGTTGGCAGATCCCAGTCTATACTTACAAAAGTGGCCAGTACACAATCCCTCCGATAGACGTTACCGTACAATTTAATGCGTCTAATGGTCAGGATGTCAACGTCCAGTTTGCTACCCAGCCTTTGCATTTCACGGCTCAACTACCTTCTGCGCAACTTACAGGACAGCGACCAAGCGTCGTATCGAGCAAAGCATCACTACAGCAAAACTGGGGCTTTTCAAATGACCAACATGAGTTAAGAGTCGGTGACAGTATTACTCGTAAAGTTGAGCTACAAGCTCAAAATAGCTTGGCGATGCTGCTGCCAACGCTCTTGCCCTCTTCTCTTGATAAAGGTGCAAAAAACTACGACAAGCCAGTGGTACTTGATGATCACCGCGTAAGAACGAGCTACCAAGCCAAACGTCAAGAAGAAAGGACTTACATTATCCAAAATGGTGGAACCTTGACCCTGCCCCCGATTGATATTTTATGGTGGAATACCAAAACCCAGAAAATTGAACATTTATCAGTGCCGGGAACTGAACTTCAAGTACGCCACACGTTCACTTCTTGGTGGAAGGCTTATTGGATATATGTCGCTGCTTTAGCGTTAGCCGGAGTCGCCTTTGAGCGGGGCTGTAGATACTGGCGTCATTACTGGAACAATCACCCAACACCTTTGATTATTTCATTTCTATCTGCCATCAAAGAGCAGCGCTGGGCGCATTCTCGCACTCTCATTTATACCCTGTTAAGACGTAACACTGAGTTAGTTGAGCTTAAAAAGCTATCGTCCGACCTTCAGTGGCAACGAATAAGTTCGCAGCTGCAAACAGACGAGAAAAATAGTCGTGCTGTTGTATTCTATTGTTGGCTTAAGATTACAAATAAACACCTAGCTAAAATCGCCAACTCACTTGGGAAATTAATGCTATTGGATAAAAATAAGCGTTGAGCCAGGTAGAATTCATCGCGGTAACGCCAGTTACAATCGCCGTCAGATTTGAGGAGAGGTACTTTAATACCACAACCTATGCGTGTTGTGGAGATCATTAAAGATAAGATTGCTTAGTTAACTAAAGCGAACCAAGAGCTGAGCCACTTCGCACCTGAACACCGTTGTAATAAGCTATAAGAATGCGTTTTTTGTTGCCAACTAGCAGATTTTTCACAAAAAAAGAGCCGCTAAAGCGGCTCAATTCTTAAAATTCAAACAATTATTTTAAACGTTACTCTTTACCGAATACGTTGTTCTCTTGCTCTTGTACACGGATGAAAGTCGTACGCTTAGTTAGCTCTTTAAGCTTTGCTGCGCCTACGTATGTACAAGTTGAACGTACACCACCAAGGATGTCAGAAATTGTGTTGTGAACTGAACCACGGTATGGAAGTAAAACAGTTTTACCTTCCGCAGCACGGTACTTAGCAACACCACCTGAGTGCTTATCCATAGCCGACTGAGATGACATGCCATAAAATTTCATGTATTGCTTGCCGTCTTGCTCTACTACTTCACCGCCTGACTCAGAGTGACCTGCTAGCATGCCGCCTAGCATTACGAAGTCAGCACCGCCGCCGAACGCTTTAGATACGTCACCCGCACATGAACAGCCACCGTCACCGATGATCATGCCGCCAAGGCCGTGTGCCGCGTCGCCACACTCGATGATTGCAGAAAGTTGAGGGTAACCTACACCTGTTTTAACACGTGTAGTACAAACTGAACCAGGGCCGATACCAACCTTAACGATGTCTGCGCCAGCTAGGATTAGCTCTTCAACCATGTCACCTGTTACAACGTTACCCGCAGAGATAACTTTAGTAGGGAATTCAGCACGCACTTTTTGTACAAACTCAACAAGGTGCTCTGAGTAGCCGTTAGCGATATCGATACAGATGAATACGAACTCTTCGCTAAGCGCCATAATCTTCTTAACTTTCTCGAACTCAGCTTCAGAAGTACCTGTTGATACAAAAACGTTGTTCAGAGTTTTCTTGTCTGCTGTTTTAGCAAACTCAGCCCACTGCTCAACTGTGTAGTGCTTGTGTACTGCAGTCATAACACCGTGCTCTGCTAGAGCGGCTGCCATTTCAAAGCTTGCTACCGAATCCATGTTCGCTGCAATTACTGGAGTACCAGACCATTGACGACCGCTATGCTTGAATGTAAAATCGCGGGTTAATTCAACTTGAGAACGGCTTTTAAGGGTAGAACGCTTCGGACGGAAGAGTACATCTTTGAAACCTAACTTAAGTTCTTGTTCGATACGCATGGTGTTTTCCTTGATTCATAAAATTATGTGTCTCTCGCGAAATGCGTAGTAAAACCGTTGGCAGACGAGTTTACTTTTCTTCGGACACAAAAAAACCGGAGCGTTGGCAGACGCTCCGGTTTTCAGCATTATAGGTTGTGATTTACTAACAGCAAGTCTGATATTTCACTTTTTTTTATGCTATCCTCTCAAAGATTCCATATCTGCTACAACCCCCTCAGCTTTACTTTTCCACTAAATTCTTACTAATTAATAACTTAGCGAACTAATCACGCAAACGCTGTCGGTTTATTGCGCAATCGTTTTCCTCCCTAATTCGCTCAATATCACCCTCATTAAGCAAATATGTGAAGAAAGTGCCTCTAAATCACATAAAAATCACACTTTTCTCCAACAAAAAAATGCCTTTTTTCTTCAATAAGTTCGATTTTTTCCAAATTTTCTTTGTTATTGACCAAGTCCAGCAATCTCATGAACTTGCCAGTTAGCCCTAATTTGGCAAAACACGATGCGATGGGTTCAATCTAGAGGTCAAGATTCACTTAGCTTCGATAACTCAAAGTGAACGTTCTATTAAATTCCAAAGTCCAAAAATGATTGATTTGAAGAGTAGAAAACAAAAAATGGCTAAGGTAATTAACCTTAGCCATTTTTATTCGATGTTTTGAATTGTTCTTTACAAGCTATTGAGTATCGAATTAAGACAGGTGTTAATTCTTTTGAGCGCTTAACGCTTCTGCAGTCGCATCTTGAATCGACAAGAACAATGAAGTGATTTGTCCAGTAGGCGAACGCATCGGGTTTAGCGTCACGTTCTGGTACATGAAATCAGCTTGTTGAGTAACAGGGCGAACATTACGGCACTTGAACAGGTAAGGTCTTTGTGGCCATGTAATAAAGCTGCGACAACCTAAATCATAGACTGGCTTGGTTTTCAGCCTAAACCACTCTTCTGGGATTTCAGGGAATAACTCAAAGATCGACTTACCGATAGCATCATGTGATTGCTTACCGCTATGGTGAGTCATAAAGCCATTCCAAACTTGCACCTCAAAATCGCGATTAATAACCACCAGCCCCATGTCGACGTTCTGAACCATGTCCACCATCCAGTGGAACTGTTCAAATTCAGCAGGAAGATTCAACATATTAAAACTCCTCCATTAGGTAGGCCAATTTATTATCTAGAAGTGGCAAAGATTCATCAACAAACATGAATAGAAGGTCACAACGGATTGAAGTGCCGTCTATGTTATAGCTTACTTCGAAAGTCATCGTCTTTTTGAATGAGCCGCCGGTATTTTCAATAACGGAATCGATTGAGATGTGTTGACCAAGCAACACAGGAGAGCTCTGGAAGAAACGAACTTCTGACTGCTCCCCTAACCCGTTCAGGAATGAACCCACAAGGATATTCGATACATCCATTAGCAGTTCTAATTCTTCAAGCTGTTCGCTATCTGTTGGTACTTTCATGAGCTTTTTAAGATCGCTCACACTGGAATCACTCAGCAATACTAACGCTTCACCTGCAATGCCTTCTCCGCTAAAGCCTTGGCAAACACCCGACACTTGGTCGTTGTCTGCTAAATCGCGAAGTGCCATGTGCAATTCACTCACTTCCAAAATATTCACGTTCGGTAGTGGTAAATGGACAAATACATCAAAATGGCGCGCCAGTGCATCGGCGGCGCGGCCGATTGCTACGTTCGCCACTTCCATGTAGATATCGCGTCTGCGTAGTATTGGGAGATCTAAAGCGGTAGGGGTAACCACCTGAGGCTGCGTTGGCGGCTCAACAAGTTCACGTAAAATACCTTTTAACGCTTCTTTATCGATCGGTTTTTGTAAAAACGCTTTAGCACCGAGGTCCATGACCCTCTGCTGCGCTTTTGGCTGGATGTCACCGGAAACAACGACAACAGGTGTGTTATCACCTAAGCGTTGCATCTCTTCCAATGTGCCATAGCCATCTAGCTCTGGCATGGTCAAGTCGAGGAACATCAGTTTAAACTGGTTTTGAGCTAACTCTTCAAGTGCATTAAGCCCATGAACAGCAAAAGTTATATCTGCATTTAGAGAACTAGGCAGTGATCGAGCCATCTGCTTCCTTGCTAATGCAGAATCATCACATATAAGAACTGGGAACGACATAAATGCACCACCGACAAATTAAAGCTAATTTCGAGGAGTGTAACAGATCATTATCGTATCAGGTACGGGGTGAATGAATTTATATGTAGATTATTAGTCAGATTGATGGGAAAATCGGATATTCGATTATCTCTGATTATTCTTTATGAAAAACAATATGCTACAGAGATAGTAACAAGCCATTTTATAAAGTAATTGCACTATTTTATGAAATGACTGCGATGATTTATAGAATAACAGCCTTAATAAGTAGCCTATTAAGGCTCGACTTGCCGATTCACGCAACGGCCATACATGTTGAACGTCTATACGTGTTGATCGCCTACTACGCGTTTATCAGGTTGACGTTTTTATCCGTTTTGCATAATGAGTACAAGGGAGCTAAAACTGATATGTAGGCCATAGAATCAGTAATGCGAAACGAATAACCACAGCAAACACCAGTAAAGCGATGCCCAGACGGTACCATTTGTATTCCGCAATATTCATTGGGATACGCTTATAAAACATAGTAATCACGCCTTTCCAATCACTACTGCGTCTTCCGTACTGCATCATGCTCGTCAAAACAAACAGAGCGCCAAGTACTAGCATTCCTTTCTCAGCCCAAAACAATCCAACTTCCATTTGCATTTTCCTTGATAAAACGATGAGCGACTTAAATCATTCTAGCCACCTTTGCTTACGGTTTCTGTAAGACCAAGGTCTAAATTACGAAGTACGCAATTCAGGGCTTTTACCTTTTACCTTATAGCTCATAGCTCATTATTGGAAATTAGAAACTGGTCATTGATAGTTCTTGGTCAGCATTACAAAGTTTAGCGTTCAAGGTTCCATGGTAAAGGCGAGCATCACAAGCAGATCACGAATAAGCATGAGTCGAGAGATCCGGAGATTGACTGTTCTTTTGAATGACACGCATCAGCTGGATAAGCAGCAGAATACCTGTCACACCTAAACCAACACCGATTCCGCCCCAGATCCCTGCCAATTCAAACTTAGACATCAAATACCAAGCCGCTGGCAAACCAAATACCCAGTAACCAATGGCTGTCATTACGGTTGGCATTGAGACAATCTTCATCCCTCTCAACAGGTTAATCGCCAGTAACTGCCAGGCGTCTACAATAAAGCACAACGCAACCACCCAGATAACTGAGGCCAATAGCGAAGTCATTGCACCCGTACCATCGTCTAACTTGAAGATAGACGCGATCATTTCTGGCCAGATAATGAACACGGCAGACAACGCCACGCTCAACACCGACACCAATATAAAGCTTAGAATCGAGGTTCTTTTGATGCCTTCGTAGTTACCCGCACCGAAATCACGGCCAACCAAAATCGCCGCAGCTTGTGAGAAACCGAAATTGAAGTTCCAAGTAAAGCTTAAGCATTGCAGCAGGATTTGGTGCAGCGCTAGAGAAGCAATACTGATCGTCCCCGCCATCAAGGTTCCGCCGTATATCAAGCCATGTTCAAGTAATGCAGCGAGCCCAATAGGCAAACCCATCATCAATAAAGGGCTCATTAATTTGATTGAATACTCTTCGGTATTTAACCAAGGGGCGAACTGCTTGAACTCATCACGTTTGAACACCCAAATAGTGTATCCAACCATCACGATAAATGCCGCGATAGCCGTACCTAGCCCTAAACCAGTTAAACCCATGTCTAATTGGAAAGTTAAGAAATAGCTCACTGGCACATTCAGAATTACGGTGATAATAGACATCACCAGAATAGAGCGCACATTACCAAACGCACTGGTTAAGCCACGCAGTACCAACAAAATAAGCGAAGGCAGCATCACCCATTTCAAGGCATGCACATATTCCATGGCTAAGGTAATCACTTCTGGCGGCTGTTTTGCTGCTTCCAATACCAACGGAGCAAACCAGAAGCTGGCCATTAGGGTCACGCTGAGCACGAATGCCAACATGGTTGCGCCTTTCACCGCCAATCTGATTTGTGTATTACCAAACTCTGGGCGAGCGACTCGTTGACCATAAGCAATAGCAATCAAGTTCGCGACACACCCTACCGTGCTGCTCGCAATAATGAAGATGAAGAAGTAGATAGAGGCACCTAAGCCACCAGCCGCAAGAGCTGACACGCTGATTCGCGACATCATCCAAACATCAGTAAGGACTAAAGCCATGGATATCAGCTGTGAAATGATCAAAGGGAATGCAAGAGTGAGTATTTTTTTCATGAGCGCCTCAGTTAATTTCGCCCAAAATACGATCGATGAAGCTGGCGTTCAATTGATAAATTTGCGACTCTAACATTCCATAAACTCATGCGAACGAATTATGACCCCATATCCTAGCTTGCCATCCTCACATAATGGCTTAAAAGCCTTCGAAGCGGCTGCAAGGTTGATGAGCTTTACGTTGGCTGCCGATGAACTCAACGTGACACAGAGTGCAATCAGCCGTCAGATCAAACAGCTTGAAGATGAGCTGAACGCATCGCTGATCATTCGTAAGCATCGAGCCATCGAATTAACGGTACAAGGTCATGATTTGTATGTGGCTTTGCGTGAAAGCTACGGCAATATCGAATCGGTGATCGCCTCTTGGAGTGAGCCAAAGCAGAAGCGTATTGTGATTAAAGCGACCTTGAGTTTTGCTACGCGGGTGTTGATCTCTAAGGTTCGTGAATTAAACGAGCGTTACTCTGATTACGAGATCGTTATCGTTCCTGTGATTGAAGAAGATGAAGCGATCAACAGCAGCGAGTACGACTTGTTGATCTTCCATACTCGATTCAAAAAACGATACGACAACACACCTGATATCGCCTTCCTGCGTGAAGAATTTATGGCTCCGGTCTGTTCTACTAGCTTAACGAATTCTGCCAGTTTAAATAATAAAGACACCGACCTCGATTCGATCTTAACCATGCCAAGGCTCCACCCGACCTTGGATCACCATGACTGGAAAGTATGGCTGGCCGATGTCGAATCACCTCCGAAAAAGCCCGTCAGAAATACCAGCTTTTTATCTTTAGATATGGCGCTCAGTGCTTGTTTGTCAGGTGAAGGCGTCACGGTGACGGACTTACTGTTGGTTTTACAAGATCTACAACGAGGCTTCTTGTACTGCCCTAAAGATGCAAAGATTCAACACAGTGCTTGGACTTACTTCATGCACCAGCGTACACACACACCTATCATCAATGACCTTATTGAATGGCTGAGGGAAGAGACAGCAAAAGAGATCGAGTTGCTGAAATCACTCGCACAGCAATATCAGTGGTTTGGTGTAATTGAGCAAGATAAAGGCTTTGGTCGACTCTCTTAAATTAAGCTATGATTCCCCTTCCCTCACTCGATTGATATTTTTATGCCTTCTTTCTCTGTTTCAATGATCCCTGTTGGGGTTAGGTCCATGATCCTCTCCGCTTTTGGGTTCGCACTGATGTCTGCTTGTGTGAAATACATCAGCAACTACGGTATACCTGTATTTGAAATTGTTGCAGCAAGGGCTTTGGTCTCTTTGATCATCAGCTACATCGATGTGAAACGAAAAGGCATCTCGATCTGGGGTAATAACAAACCTTTGTTGTTTGTTCGTGGTGCTGTTGGTACTGCGGCGTTGATGTGTGTTTACTACGCTGTCACCACCTTGCCATTAGCAGAAGCAACCATTCTACAATACGTACATCCTGTGTTTACTGCGTTGCTTGGCGTGTTGTTCTTAAAAGAGCGCGTGCAAAAGTCGACCATGATCTGCATTGCATTCTGCCTCGCGGGATTGCTGGTGATGGTACAACCAAGCATGAACAGTGGCGTAAACAGCGAGTTACCCATGTTCAGCATTATGGTGGCGTTATTGGGCGCGTTTGGTAGCTCAATTGCTTATGTAATTGTGAGAAAGCTTAGCCAAACTGAAGATAGCTCGGTGATCATCTTCTACTTCCCGCTGGTTGCTCTTCCAATCTCAACAGCCCTGATCTGGAACGACTTTGTATGGCCGAGCTTATTCTTAACCGTTATGTTGGTTCTGGTCGGGATTTTCACTCAGATAGGCCAATACGGTTTAACCAAAGCGATGCAAACTCAAGCTGCCGGTAAAGCTTCGGCTTACTCATACGTTCAAATCGTATTCTCAGCGCTGTTAGGCGTGTGGATCTTCAATGAGATTCCATCAGTTTGGACTTACCTAGGTGGTGGCCTGATCGTAACAGGAGCCTTGATCAATGTGTTTGGCAAACAACTGTTAGTACCGTTTAAAGCTAAGTAAGCGACTAAGCGACTAAGCGACTAAGCGACTAGCAGAGTAAATATCAGCTAGCCAATCAGCTAATAGATATAAAAAGGGCATTGCGGAATATTCCACAATGCCCTTTTCTGTGAGTCTTCCTAGCCCCCTTTCTTAGACGTTTTATTTCGAACAATCTTGCTCTAGTACACCAACTCGATTGCGAGTTCTACTACGTGGCATTACGCAGCTTGGGATCATCACTCAAGTACTCTACAAACTCGATTTCAAAGCCCGCCGGATCAACAAAGTAAACGTTTTTGCGATAAGGTTCTTCAGCGCCAGGTTTGGCAATAGGGAAACCCGCATCAATAAGGCGCTCAATCACGCTCTCGATATTGTTGGTTACATAAGCAAAATGCGCGAGACCGACAGAATGCCCAGCCAAATCTCTGTTTTCTCCTTCGCCGTGATCGCTCAACGCGATGTATTGATATTCATCACCAAAATGTAGCCAGTTACGTGGCTTGCCAGACCATTCGCCTTGCCCTTCATCACGCACATACCAGTGAGGGAAAGCTGCTTTATAGAAAGTCAGCATCTCTGGGATATCTTTAACCACTAAATTTACATGTTCAAGTTGGATCATTCTTCTCTCCTTAAAGTATTCTCTTAAGCAACGTTGCATATCCTAATACCTCAAGTTAAGTTGAGGTAAAGAACTAATTTACGTTTATTTTCGAGAACGTCTTTAGAGTCCAAATTATCTTATTTTTATGCCATACAAATCTAAGTTTAGACGACCCTAGCCAATGTGACGTCTTTGGAATACAGAGTAACTGAAAGACAAGCCATTACGACTTGGGCTGATTGGCCTCCACATCGAGAGGCGTTCTGCTCTTCAAGCTAAAACACTTCTTCCATTTAATCGGCATCATCGGAATAACGATGAGGCTAATGCCAACCAGCGTTAGAATGTCTGGGATTTCGTCAAACCACATCACGCCAAATAGCGTTACAAACACCAATCCTGAATACTCTGCGAGCGCAATTTGGTTAGCCGGTGCTTTTTTGTAAGCCACCACCACAAGCGCATGGTATCCAAGCACGAACAAGTTGATTGCCATGATCCAACCAACATGACGCCATTCAATCGTGGACCATGATGGTAATGCAAACACCAACGCGAGTGGCAACGTCATCACGCTGGTCCAAAACAGAGTCGAGATAATGTGTTGTTCTGCGTTCAGACGCTTGATCAAGATGTTACCCACTCCCATCGCCAGCGCGCTGCCTAAGCCTGCAATCGCCGCCCAATGAAATTGCTCAGGGCGTAAAACGATCAATACGCCGACAAAGCCAATCAGTGTCGCAACCACTTTTGATGATGTTGGCCTTTCTTTCAACAACACAATCGAAAGAGGAAGCATAAGGATCGGTCCAACATAGAACATCGCGTTTGCTGTCGCCAAAGTAAGATGTGTAATGGCGATCATCGCGCAGCCACTTCCCACTAAGATAAATTGAGCTCGTAAGAAGTTAATGCGACAGCCACCTTGCATACGCGTCTCTCTCGGTAGCTTTAACCAAAACGGAAGCAGCAAGATCACGCTCAATAGCTGACGGATAAACACATATTGGAACGTAGGGACTTCACCATTCAGTATCTTCAACGATACGTCTGAAAAGGACGCAAGTAGGTTTGCGAACACCAAAAGCAAAATGGCGTGGTTAACAGCTTTATTCATACGGAAGCAAGGCTATACATTTGTCATACAATTATGGGCGCACATCATACATGAGAATTTAAAATAAGTAAGAACAAAGTTATTGAGATTGGATTAATGCAATTTTGGATGAAGATTCGACGACTAAATCACCGCTCTCAGCCCTACACTCCCCAGTATTAATATTCCCTTATCGACTGATACATCAAGTTACAAATCGCTCTCATAGTAACCAAGAATACTGATCTGGGTTAATAAACTTGTTTCACAGTAACCTTATTTTTACTGAGGTCAGATAATTACAAAAAAGGAAGTTACAGTGAAAAAATTATTAGCACTTGGTATTGCAGCAGCAATCTCGGTTCCAGCAGTAGCCGACCACAATACAATCAATGGTATGGATTTCGGTCCACTTGCAAAGTTAGTCGGCACATGGAAATCGGTCGAAACTGGTGGCGTTGACATATCCCCGGGTCAAGAAGGGACTGATGTGGGTGCGGGTGGCCCAGCAGTCACACCATTTTATGAAGTGATGACGTTTGAGGTAGCTGCAGATGCCACCAACGCTAGCGACCAATATCTTGTTGCGCTGTACTACAAGCAGGAAGTATTCAGAAAGATCGATGATTCTAAATTCCACGATCAACGTGGTTACTTCATCTACGACCAAAAGAATCAGATCGTATACAACTCTTACTGTGTGCCACGCACCACATGCGTCACCGCAGAAGGCCCTGCTGGCGATACAATGACGCTAGTCGCGTCTAAGCGCGGTATCGCTGAGTCTGAATACATGACAGACAACGCAACCACGACAGGTTTCACAATGAACATTAGTATTTCAGACGACACGCTGACTTACTCTCAAACAACAGGCTTAGAGATCTACGACAACGCTTTTGCTCACACCGATTCAAGTACATTGGTTAAAGTGGAATAGTCCTAAATACAAACGCCCTTCGCAGTTATGTGAAGGGCGTTAGTTGCCTCAACACGTCACAACGAGTTGTATATCGAAACTCGATAAAAACTCAGCCTCAGCATAACAATCAACCTAACCATTGATACCAGAGCAATCCATTCTTCCGTTTCTCTTTCGTGTTTTCACCCACTTTTCGTCACTCACACTAAGGGTTAACCTCGTTATTCGAGCCTGTCCCGCCCGATAATTTCAGCTCTTCTGGGATAGATGAGGTTACGATGAAAGAATTAGAAAACAGCAATTTAACGAGACAATATTATCTCTGCGGTGATCGATACAAATGGATAAAGCGTAACTATTTTCACAATAAGCCTCAGCCAATATTGATGACTACAGAGTGAGAACAGCCATGGACAACAGAATCACCATTATTGAGTTTCTCAGAGTGTTTGAGTTCATTCGCTCTTCCGGTGAGCAACTTGACAACAAATATCAAGTAGGCGAAATGACGGCTTGGCATGATTACGACGGTTACACCTGTTGGCTAAGCTACAGAGACGTTACGGTAACCCTGATGTTCCACGGTTCATTAAAAATCGAATACGACAAAGCGTCGAACTATGAAGACTTCATCAACCATTGTCTGACTATGCTTGCTACAGAGCCTTCTCCGTAAGTACGAAAGGTCAACACGCCCTAATAACTAATGGAGAAAATCATGCACGAAACTGATTTTAAAACGCACTTACTGCGTAAACCAATCGCTTCTTTGTGGCTAATACTCAGCCTTTCTTTTTTATGGTCTCAAGTATCTGTAGCAGGAATAGATATGATTGATTTTGCACAAGCGAACGAACAGAAGAATTGGACAGCGACCAACGACAATGTGATGGGCGGCATCTCAACAGGCGGTCTTATTCATGATGGCGAGACGAGTCAATTTAAGGGCGAACTATCGTTAGAGAACAATGGTGGCTTCAGTTCAATCAATCGCTCTGTTAAAACACTAAGCTCTGAAACGGACAGCTTAGATTTGACGTTTGTGGGTGATGGTCGTACTTACCAATTAAGGTTCACAACGTGGATAGATGGAAACAGGACCAACTACAAGCACAACTTTGAGACAATTAAAGGTGAACAACTCAAGAAAGCCTTCCGACTAAAGGACTTTCAAGCGGTGTTTAAAGGTCGGTTACTCAACGGAGCTCCGGCGCTTAAAGCTCAACACATTAAACAGATCGGCTTTTTGATTGCGGACAAACAGCCTCTGCCCTTCGAGCTAAACTTACTTCAGATTCAATTCAAAACCTCGCAAGAAACGGAGTAACGCTTTGTTGGAATAAGGTAAAGCCTGAATAAACAACAGACGAAAAAAGCCACTGATACCTTATCGATTCGCGATAGACATCAGTGGCTTTCTGTTCAAACTGTTCAAATAAGCAACTATTCAAACCGTCAAAGATCTAAATCATTAACGATTAATATTTAATGGCTGTTTTTCCAATCGACGAACTGCTTTCAATAAGTTGGTGCGCCTCTTTCAGTGTTTCAACACTAAAGCCATTCAATGTGGTCGTTAGTGTCGATTTAATGCGGCCTGCATCAATCAAGTTCGCCGCTTGGAACAGGATATCTTGCTGTTTCTGGATATCGTCTGTGTTGAACAATGAACGTGTAAACATCAGCTCCCACACAAAACCTACAGACTTACCTTTCAGCGCCGACAGATCAATTCCACCATCGAACTCCACAATCGAACTGATCATGCCTTGTGGTGCAATCAGCTCCACCATCGATTCCCAGTGCCCTTTGGTATCAGCAACATTAAAAATGTAATCGACATGCTGGATGCCTTGCTCGCGCACAGACTCAACCAAGTTACGATGATTCACCACATGGTCTGCACCCATATCCCTTACCCACTGCTCGGTTTCAGGTCTTGAAGCCGTCGCAATGACAGTCAGGTTAGTCAGTTGGCTCGCCAATTGAATCGTGATTGAGCCTACGCCACCAGCGCCGCCAATGATCAGAATCGACTTTTGCTCTTCAGGACGAACACGTAGGCGATCGAACAACGCTTCCCACGCAGTGAGTGTCGCTAGCGGCATCACAGCAGCAGCTTCATCAGAAAGGCTCTTTGGTGCTTTCGCAGTAATACGGTAATCAATGGCTTGATATTCCGCGTTAGCTCCCATGCGAGTGACGTCACCCGCGTAGTAAACACGGTCACCTAATTCAAAACCTTCAACGTCTGTACCTTTACCGACAACTTCGCCAACCGCGTCATAGCCCAGCACTTTAGGCTGTTCGAGTGTTTTATCCTTAGCACTACGAATACGAATTTTTGCGTCAGCAGGGTTGATAGAAGTCGCGCTCACTTTTACCAGCAAGTCATTATTTTTTAGTTCTGGCAGACTCGTTTCAAACTCAAATAAACTGTCTTGCTCTGTAATCGCAAATGACTGAGTAAATCCAATAGCTTTCATTTTTGATGGTACTGACATTGTGCTTTCTCCTTGAATTAGACGAGTAATCTTAGTCAATTCTCACTCTAGATAAACCGTCTAACATTTGAATGATTTTCAAATATATTTTGATAATTAAGCGTATAAAGTTAGCTTAGAAGAGGTAAATAAGGGTTAACCCGCTTTGTGATTAGCAAAGATTTCAATACAATGTTTAGAACATTATCAAACACAGGTAGATAAGATGCTTCTTGAAGACTTACAGGTCATTTTAAAAGTGGCGGAGTTTCGCAGCATCACCGCAGCAGCCACCAACCTAGACATGCGTACTGCTACCGCGAGTGCTGCCGTCAAACGAGTTGAAGCTGCGTTAGGTGCTGAATTGTTTGTAAGAACCACGCGCCATCTAAGGCTCTCTTCAGCAGGCGAGCGCTATTTACCGGAATGCGAACAAGCCTTGAAATTGTTGGAGCAAGCAAAGCTCAACATACGGGAGGAGCTCGGTATTCTTGACGGTGAAATTCGTATTGCGCTTTCATCGGATCTAGGCCGCAACCTCATCACACCTTGGTTAGATGAGTTCTTGCTTGAATACCCTAAAGCATCAGTTAGAACGAGCATCAGTGACAGTAATATCGATTTTTACCGTGACGCCGTTGATATGGCGCTTCGCTATGGCTCCCCTACTGACGCCAACATGTATGGTTTCAAGATCTGCGATGTACCGAGAATATTGTGTGCCGCTCCTGAATACTTGTCTGAAATTGGAACACCAAAACAGCCTAGTGACTTAGCTCAGCACAATGGTTTGCTTTACCAACTCCATGACATGTTGCAAGACGAATGGGTGTTTAACGATGGTACTCAAGATCATAAAGTGAAGCTTAAAGGGAATCGTGCATCGAACGATGCTGACCTTGTGAGACGTTGGTGTATTGCAGGGAAAGGTATCGCAATAAAGTCTTGTTTAGATATGTCACCTCATCTGCTTTCAGGCGAAGTGGTTAAAGTTATGCCTGAATTTAAGCCTACACCTACCGAGCTGTGGTTAGTCTGCCCTAGTCGTCAATCCATCACACCAACAGTTCGCTTATTAAGAGATTTATTCCGTAAGAAAACCGCAGAGATCCTCTCTCAATTGGGAGACCAAGGTATTCTAGAAAATAAAGCATCATAGGACCTAATGCTGCTTAGAGATAAGACGTAGAGATACAAAAAAGGCGCTAGCGGACTTTAATCCACTAACGCCTTTCTTCATTTGAACATCACACCGTATTAATGGATAAATGTACTTTAATACGAGTGCTTAGTTTGACTCTTCTTCTACATCACAATCAGCACAGCACTGAAGAGCAATTTCATGTTCGAAGGTGATTGTATCTTGGCCTTCTTCTAGAAGTTCTGCAATTTCATCCGCGACTTCTTGCTCATCATCAGCTTCAATTCCGCTCGCTAACTCTTCTTCTGAATAACCGAAGAAATTCAGTAATAGATACTCGCGAGCTTCGTCTTTGGTACAAACCACATTTGCTGAAAGATCAGGCGCAACTTCACCTTCCGCAAGTGTCTTTGTCACTTGCTCTAGAGCAGTATCTTTCATCGCAGGCGTTAACCAACCAAGATCAGTACTTACTGTCGTTTTTTTACAGTCGAAGCAAGGCAGTTGGTGAAAGTAGTATTGAAAGGTAGTCATAGGTAATTTCTTCTTTAAGTGTTGTATAGCGAGATTATGCGCGTTTTATAGCAAAATACTATCTCAATCAACACCAAAAATTGATTCGCTCTGATTATTTTAACCAGATGCACAGCAAGCCATACTGACAACTTTAATCAGCGGCTATTTGCTTAAATCGCCACACACATCGGCGTATTGGATATAGGGTCACGAAATACGCTCGCTTTGAGATCAAAAACATCATTCAGCAATGTCTCGGTCATCACCTCATCGGGGGTGCCTTCAGCCACTAAACCACCTCTTTCTAAAACGATCAAATGATCGCAGTAACGGCTAGCTTGGTTCAGATCATGGAGCACAACCACCACCGTTTTTCCCTTGTCATTCATCTGCTGCATCAAGTTCATTAATTCAACTTGGTGAGACATATCAAGATAAGTGGTCGGTTCATCCAACATCACGACATCTGTGTCTTGCGCTATTATCATCGCTATCCATGCTCTTTGACGCTGCCCACCCGACAGTGACTCAATCGGTTTATCAGCAAACTCAAGTACGCCGGTATCACGCATTGCTTGTTCGACAATCGCTTGGTCTTCTTGCCCTAACCTTCCCCAATGGGACACATAAGGAGAACGGCCATATTCAACCAATTTTCGGACCGAAATGCCTTCGGGGCTAACCAATATTTGCGGCAGAAGCGACAACGAACGCGCGAGCACTTTATCGCCATAGCTCGACAACGGTTTGTCTTCAAATAACACCTCTCCTGCCACAGGCTTATTGATCCTGACTAACGTCTTTAACAAGGTAGATTTACCACACCCATTGGGTCCAATTAAGGCTGTGATTTTTCCCTTTGGGATGGACACCGAAAGGTTCGGTATGATCGTTTGTTTGCCGTACGCGACGGAAAGATTCTGCGTTTTTAGCATGGTTACCAACCTCGATAACGATAGAGAAGAAAGATGAAATAAGGCGCGCCAATGACAGAAGTAAGTACCCCTGCAGGTAATTCAATCGGTGGTTGTAGACCTCTTGCCAAGCCATCGGCACAAGTAACCAGAATCGCGCCCACCAGAGCAGACGCCGGGATTAACAACTTATGATTATGCCCAAACAACAAGCGCGCTAAGTGAGGTGCTAATAAACCCACAAAACTGATCGTTCCAGCCACTGAAACGCTGACGCTGGCAAGCAACACTGCGGCCAATAGTGCAAGAGCTTGTATCTGTTTTGGCTTAGTACCCAATGTGGTGGCACTTTCCTCACCAAGACCCATCACATCCAATCGCCAAGCAAGCCAAAATGCCATTGGCAACAACAAGAGCAATGCTCCCCAAATAAAAGGAACTTGCTGCCAATTTCGTCCCCAGAGGCTGCCAGTTAGCCATACCATCGCCGTGTTGATCTCGATGGGGTTAGTGACAAGCAAGAAGTCGATGCAACTCGCCAGAAACGCACTCACTGCAATACCAATCAAGGCCAACTTGGCGGGTGTTGGCCTTGACCACCATGCCAATAGCGCAATCAGCCCAGCAGCCAATACCCCACCGAACATCGCTACGACAGGAAGCACGCTGACTGGTGCATTGGGGAACCAAACTAAACTCGCTGTCGCAGCAAGCCCTGCGCCAGCGCTAATACCCATAAGATCTGGGGAAGCCAAAGGATTACGTATCACGCCTTGCACTAATACACCGGATAGCCCTAACCCTGCGCCCACGCTTATCGCGAGCAACATACGTGGTAGTCGATACTGATGGATAACAAAGTCGTCACTGGAAAAGGCGACCAAATGTTCGATGACTTGAGGAATAGAAAGTGACGCAGCACCGACAAACAAGCCCGCAGATGCCACTAATATGAGAATCCCTGATAACAAAACTATCTTAGTGTGATGGTGCATTAAGATCTCCTCGTCGCAATCAAAATAAAACAAGGTGTCCCAAGTAGGGCGGTAATAACACCAACGGGCGTTTCAGTCGGGAAAGCAATCGATCGTGACAACGCATCTGACCAAGACACTAATGCTGCACCTGCCATTGCGGAGATAGGAATCAGTAGATGGTAATTGTGCCCAACCATGGGCCGAACCAAATGAGGAACCAACAATCCTACAAAGCCAATGGGACCAGCGATAGCGACACTGGCACCCGCAAGCAACACGATAGCCAATCCACTCATGAGGCGAGTAAGCCGGATATTACTGCCCAACCCCACAGCCACTTCTTCACCAAGCGCCAATAAGTTGAGGTTACGAGCAAGGCTAACAGCCAACACCAAACCAATCACTGCTGGCGGCCAAAGCTGTTGCCACTGTCCCTCATCCACGCTAGACAATGAACCGGTAAGCCAATGCAGCACGCTATAAGCCATATCATCAGCTAGAATCAACGCTGCTCGAGTTAACCCAATCAATAAAGCAGTAATGGCGATACCCGCTAAAACCAAACGTAACGGATGAGAACGTTCGGAGAAGAAGCCACCGAGGAGCATCACAGCACCACCGCCTAGCAATGCACCAAGAACAGCATTAAGGATCGGGTTTAAATCACTCACCACAGGTATGCCTATCGCAGCTAAAGCCATAAAACAGGCTGCGCCAGCGTTAATACCTAAAATTGATGGAGACGCAAGTGGGTTACGTGTTAATCCCTGCATCAACAGTCCGGCGACGGCTAAGCTTGCACCAATCAATAACCCAGCATGAGCCCTTGGAGCTCTAAGTGTCGCCAATATTTGATGAGTCATATTGCTCTCATCAAACGCAAACCAATAGTGAACTAAGTCACTCAATGTTAGGGAGAAGTTCGACCAACCTAGCATAGAGGCCACGTAACCAGACATCGCCAAACACGACACTAAAACCGTAAATAACGTGACTCGCCACGACACTAATACCGTAAGCCTCGACACTATAAGCGAACGTCGCTGACCTCTAGAGAGCAACATCGAACTCATGAACGATCCAAGATCTGCTCTAGATTTTTCGCCATTTGTTCTGCGGCCAACATGCCTCGATTCAATGACCATAGTGCTGGTGACACTTCTACCACTTGTTGATTCTTCGCGGATGTTAATACATTAAACAGTGGGTTTTTCTGCCAATCATCAACGATATTTGGATCTGAGTAAGCACCAAGGAGCAACCAATCAGGATTTGTTTTCAACAACAACTCAAAGCTGGTTGGCAAGTACGCCTTGTCTGTCGGTTCCACAATTGGGCTAGCAATACCTAATGTGGTGAGTACACCTCCAGCATAAGAAGCAGGGCTATGTAGCCACATTCCTTTTTCCGACACAACAGCAAATTGGACAGTTTGTTTGAGTGAAAAATGACTTTTAAATTCCACCATGGCTTGTTGATGTTGGTGAATTCTTTGTTCCATTGCCGATTGCTTATCGAGGGCGATACCAACCTTAAGCGCAGATTCCAAGTTCTCTTGATAAGTCTCTCCACGGCTTTTGAGCAGCAGAGTTGGTGCGATTCGCTGTAGATCTTGATAAACCGTACGATGACGCTCTGCATCGGCAATGATCAGGTCGGGCTTTAATACCGCAATAGCCTCTAGACTAGGCTGCGAACGCATACCAACCGATTCCCATGGTTGCACTAATTCACGCACCGCCGGAATCACTCGCGAAGCATCATTGTCATCGGCAACACCAACCGGAGACACGCCTACCGCAGCCAACGCATCGACAAATGAGAACTCCAACACCACAACGCGTTGCGGGGTAGTCGCTATCTCAAACTGACCTTGCTCATCTTGAATGATCCTCGTTTTTGCTGAACTGGAGAATGAGAACAAGCTTAAAGCCAACAAAGCTAAGGTTATCGCTATCCTGCTGAATAAAAAATGCCTTTTGAATGACAGCAGTCCGTTCGGCAGCAGCCATTGATTCGAAAATAAAAATCGAGAGCTGTTTTCCATATTTACTTTTCCTTAAACACTAGAACCGTGAAAGTCGCCAATAATATTGGCGACTTATATTCGTTATTATTTTTAATCAATTACCGATTAGAACTGATAGTTCAGATCCAAAGTGTATGAACGCCCTGGCGCTGGATAGCGGCCAACCGGACTGGTATCAATACCGCGGAAGTAGTAGTCCTCAGCAAACAAATTGTTCACTGCAACATTCATGCGTAACTTACTGTTTTCATCTTTATACAAGTCTGAGCCTAGGTTTAAGTTCCATACCATGTAAGCAGGTACTTTGCCTTTCGCACCCGTTGCATCTTCAGCACTGGTATTGGCATTGTCAGAATAAGACTCACTGAAATAGTAACCAGATAAGGTGGTATCTACCTGGCTAAACGCGTAAGTCGCATCCCAGCTAAGTTGATGCTCGGAAGTGTAAGGAAGTTGCTTACCTTTGTTTGCACCCTCTGCCTCTATCGTCGCATCCAAATAGTTATAACCCGCGCCTAAACTCAGAGCTTGCATAGCTTGCGGAACATAACGACCTGAAAGCTCAATACCTTGATGAAGCGTTTTACCAATATTGTCAAAGGTCTGTGTTCCACTTTGCCATTGGAGTTGGTCTTCAAAATCAATGCGGTAGAGCGCGACATTAAAGCTAGTTGAATCTTGATTGTAACGAGCACCCAACTCGTAGTTCCATGCTAGCTCACTGCCCTCTTCACCCTTGCCTCGGATGTAAGCGATTTGTGGTGCGCGCAAAGATTTCTGCGCATTGGTGTAGCCAACCCATTGTTCAGTTAAATGATATGCCACAGTTAAGCCCGGTAACCACTCGGTCACTTTGTTGTCTGTACTCTGTGCTTTACCTAAATCATTAAAGGTCATATCAATCGATTCGTAACGAATACCCGGAGTAACCTTTAGCACGTCGTTAAACAGGCCAACTTCATTGCTGATGTAACCTGCGAAAGCATCGGTATTCAAGTTCCAATCACGTGGCACTTTTGTTACCCCACCAGCAATTGGCGTTTGCGTAAGCTTGTAATCGATATCTTCATTTACATAGCGAGCACCCACAATCAAGTTTTGCGTCACCGTATTACCGTCAAAGTACATCGCTAACTTAGGTTCCACACCATAAACAGCGAATTCACGTGGTGAGGTGCGAATATCTGTTGATGGTAATGCTGGATCCGCCCAGTGACCGCCTGCGCTATTAAAGCCCCATTGGAAGAAACGCTCAGAGTGGTGACCGAATGTTAGCACTTCCAATTCTGCGCCATCCGCAATATTCAAATCATGCAAATACTTCAGGCTCCAACGTGTTGATGTGCCTTTGTATTCGTCATATGGTCGCTTCGATTGAGTACGATCTTGCTGGTAATCTTTTGGCGACAAAGCGCCCGGCATTTGGGTGTCGGCATCGTAACGCTGAACGAATGCTTGTAGCTCCTGGGTATCACTGAGTAACCATTGCAACTTCGCTTGGAAGTTTTTTACATCCGTATCTGAATGATCGCGGAAACTTTCACCTTTTAGGAAGTTACCTTCCACTTGAAGTGCCAGCGTATCGGTTAACCAACCACCGGTACGTAGGTAAAAGTCATTCAGTGGTGTATCGCCATCTTCAAATACCGTAAAGCGATTACTGATTTCAGTTTGCCATTGGTGTGGAATAGGCTTAGTCACCAAGTTGATCACACCACCCACATTGTTTGGCCCATACTGCACAGCAGCGCCACCACGTACGATATCAATTCGGTCAAGCATCGATAGCGTTGCTGGGAAAATAGATTGTCCGGTATGACCATAAGGCGCAAGAGTCAGTGGTACACCATCCATTAGAAATTGAGCGTGACCACTGCGGCTCGCTTTCAAGCCGCGCACCGAGATGTTAGGCAATACACCCGTGCCCGTTTCGTCTTGAACCTTAATGCCCGGTACACTTTGAAATGCTGAATCAATAGAGAGTGCGCCAGTCTTTTTAATTTGTTCGTTAGTTAGAACGGTACGCGCTCCCGGATACTCTTTCACATCTTCTAATTCTGAATTACCGATCAAGCTGCCCGTCACGACAACCGTTTCCATGGTCGTCGTTTGCGGATCCGACGCAGCGAATGCACTCATGGAAGTCACTGAAGCGATGGCTGTTGCAAGTACGGTCAAGCGCAGTTTATGTTGCGCGTGGGGTTTACCATCCAAATTCTGGTAAGGCATGAAAATCTCCTAAGTAGGCAAATTAGGGTCAAAGGTTGTGCTTTTAAGTTATGCCAACGCTTTGACCCATTGGGCTAAACGACCTCAAAATGAGGCCAACTGTTCACTCACTCGTAGCGAACAAATCAATCGTTTTTTCAGTTGAAATAAGCTTTTAGAAATAAACTAAATCTTCGAGCAGAACTCGCTTTTAGAACTGATAGCCGTAGCTGAGCATGAATTCAGCTGGCGCTCCGTAACCAATCTGGTTAGTACCCGACTTACCACTGGTTGCCCCGAGAATGTATTTCTCGCCAAGTACGTTATAAGCGTTCGCTTGAACTTTGTGACGACCCGTGGTGTACGCAGCCATCAAATCAACAGTAGTGTAATCACCTAATGCGACGGCTTCATTGTTGCCTGCGTAGCGGTCGCCTACGTATTTCACACCACCGCCCAAACGCCAGTTTTCGTATAATTGGTAAGTACTCCAGAGTGAGAACAGATGATCGGATACATCATTCGGCTTTTTACCTGTATCTTTATCTTCTGCATCTAAGTAGCTATAACCAACTGAAATATCCCACAACTCTGTAATCTGACCGCGAGCTTCCAGTTCAATACCTTGGTGACGTGCTTCAATCTTATTGATAACGTCGCCATTAATATTGGTTTGTGGTTGTTCTTGATCAATTTGGAAAATAGCGGCATTGAGCATCAAAGCGTTATCGAGTAAGTAAGCTTTCGCACCCACTTCTTTTAGATCGGTGTGGAAGAATTCAGCCAGTTTAGGGTTGATATAAATACCGGAGTAAGGCAATTGCCACGAACGAGCTAAGCTTGCGTATACCGACATATCGTTGTTGATACGATAGACCAAGCCACCACGGTAGCTCACTTTGTTATCATCTAGCTTCTCTTGGGCTTTCCCGGCTTTTTGCTGCTCAAGTTCCATAGAGTCATAGCGCACGTTACCTATCACCGATAGATCACCCAAGGTGTAAACGTCTTGAAGGTAGATACCCGTCGTCGTCGTTGTGTTATCACGGAAAGGCTTGAAACCCGGATCAGGCGTTGCTCCTACGACGGGGTTATAGATGTGTTTCGGAGGTAAGGTTTTATCGCTTGCTAGCGTTAAATCGATATTGATCTGGTTATAATCCGCACCAATCATCATTTGGTTAGAATCGGTTTCCCACACTAACTCGGATTGCATCGTCGTTGTGGTTCGAGGGTCATAACCGAAATTGTTCACGGTTTGAGAGACTTTATCTCCCGTCACAGTACCTTGACGCGTGCCCTTTTGCTCAAGTTCGATATGATTGTATGCCGCTCGGTTTGTCCATACCCACTCGCTATTCAAGCGCCACTCATAATTAATGCCAACACGCAGGCTATCGGATTCTTGATAATCGTTAGTGCCACCGTAGAAAGAACTCTCAGAGACATCGACAGGTTTGCCATTTTTAGATGGGACACCACGATATGGCACCAGCTCTTGGTGTGCATATTCGACATCTAAGTCAACGGTATGCCCTTCAGCTGGCAGCACTCGAATGGTTGGTGCGATAAAGAAATCATTAGAATCGACATGGTTTACATACGAATCAGCCTGTCGGTGTTCCAGGTTAATACGTCCATTGACCTTATCTGAAAACGCCATTGAGCTATCCACCTGCCCTACAAATTGGCTGTTACTGCCAACACTGCCGTTCACATTGGTAAATGTGTCACCATTCGCTCGTTTAGTGACCAAGTTAATGATACCGCCGGCAGAGCCTCTACCATATAGAGCGCCTGCAGGGCCTTTTACCACTTCAACACGCTCAATATTGGATAGGCTTCGATACGACTGTAAAGTTCCATCATCACGCATGCCATCGCGATACATGTCATTCAGTGCATCAAAACCACGAATAACGAACTGATCTCGACTGCCTTCACCTAAGGTATTATTGACACCAGCAACACCATCAAGAGCATCCACTAAGCGGACTGCACCACGGTCTTCCATCTCTGTTTTAGTGACCACTGATACGGCTTGTGGGACATCGAGCCATTCGACATCCGTTTTAGTACCCGACTGCGGCATGTGCTCCGCGTAGCCTTCGTACTGATGACCAATAACTTGCACGGTTTCATCCACCGTTACTTCTTCTGAAGCCATTGCATTCGACACGGTAGCCACTGTGGTTAATGCACCTCCAATTGCCAAAGCGAGGGGGGTGAAAGCCAATCTAACGTTCATATTCTAATTCCGGTTTAGTTTATAAATCACAACGGACGCGAATAAGAACAAATATCATTTATATTTGCAATATATATTTTACCGACTACTCCTCCCCCACGATATGCAACATCGCTATTCACAAAATAGTCAATAAAAACAATATTATAAGAACACAAACGTCCTAACACATTGGAAGATGTCGCATAAAAGCAGGTAACAACAAGGTTGACGGTTGGACAGGCTCAGTAAAAATGACGTTTCGATAAGGAGAAATACAGCAAATAAATACAGGTTTGAGCAAGATACGGATGGGATTAATACCCTTTAGTACGGCGTGCCTATTAACTGGTCACACCTCAAAATCAAGTTCAATAATTCAAGTCGGCAACGGAAATGCTACTGGAGTTGATTGTATCTACAAAGAACCAAGCTCAGTAGCCTATGTTGACTGATAAGCAAAGAAGACATGCCATATTCTCGTCTTTTAGCGTTCTCGCAGAAACGGGGATTCAACTAACGAACGTTCCCCTCAATAGAGATGATGATTAGCGCGTAGTTCCATATAAGTAACCCCGACAAGAAACAAAAAGCGAGCCTCTTGGGCTCGCTTTTCGTTATCTAACTTTCTTATACTCTATTACAGAAGCTCTACCGACTGTTGAGCAATTACGAACTCTTCGTTGATTGGCAAGGTATTAGTAAAGCTTACTCCAACACATTTTTGGACAAAAGTGAGTCAGGCGCTTTATTAATTTAGCGACTAATGAATAACTTTAAATATGGAAAATCCAAGTGCTACTGAGAATTTAGTAGTTGATGGGACACCTATGCCACTAAGTAAAGCTTAACCATAAAATCGTCTAAATCTTTTGCAACAACATCCAACATTTTCTTTTCGGATTGCTGAAGAACTACCGCATGATAAGAAAACTTATTGCGCAATTGTTGGTAGTTCAATTGATAGCTTTTCCCGCTCAATATTGTTTCAATCGGATTACCGTATCCTTTGAAAAAGCCGAGCAGACCAGACCTTTGGTCTAAGCTAATCTTCATAGATGCCGCAACATTTACAACATCCTGATAATCATCACAAAACTGTCGTAGTAGAGTTTGATAGTCAGATTGACATGTATGAAACCCGCTATCTAAGGCTATGGTTGTTTTCAATTCATTGATTTGCTCAAAGATCGAAGACAAACTTAGATAAAGAGTTGATACATCTATCTGAGCAATTTGTCCCACATTCCGCTTATAGTAGCGCTCGTTTAAGTCAAAATTTTTTGTAGGTTTTTTAGTTTCCTCAACAATCTTCATCATCAAGTTATTGAACAAGCTCAATACATCGTTTGGATCGCTCAACTCCATTTCTCCCACCCAGTCAAAACTTTAAATACATAGTGAAACATTAGATAAATTTGGTCAAATAGGAATGACTACGAATGTTACGAATAAAAGATCTAAGCAGATAAGGGGCATAAATGAGTTAGCTCGAGCCTCGTTGACTCGAAGACCTACTATATGAAGAAAGTATCGTTCGTGATGGTTGAACCAGCATATAAAACAAAAAGCGAGCCACTTGGGCTCGCTTTTCATTATCTGATTTTCTTAAACTCTATTACAGAAGTTCTACCGACTGTTGAGCAATCACGAACTCTTCGTTCGTTGGAATAACCATTGCTACTGCGTCTAACATCTCTGACTTAGCGATGATGCCTTCAGCACCGAAGCGAGCAGCTTCGTTACCAGCTACATCTTCAACAAAACCAAGAATCTTAAGGTTGCTTAGGATCTCACGACGAATAGGTAGAGAGTTCTCGCCGATACCACCAGTGAAGATGATGCCGTCTAAAGAATCTAGTGTTGCAAGGTAAGAAGCAACGTATTTAGCTACGCGGTAAGTAAACACCTCGAAAGCAAGCTTAGCGCCTTCGTGGCCCTCTTCCATCGCTTCTAGGATGCCACGAGCATCGCTCGTAAGACCAGACACGCCAAGGAAGCCAGACTCCTTGTTTAGAGAGTTAAAGACTTGCTCTTGTGACCAACCTTTTTTAAGTAGGTATTCGATGATACCTGGGTCTAAATCACCACAACGTGTGCCCATCATAAGGCCAGAAAGCGGTGTGAAACCCATTGAAGTATCAACACTGTTACCGTCTTTGATAGCACATACAGAAGCGCCGTTACCTAGGTGAACAGAGATAAAGCTAGCTTCTTCAACTGGCTTGTTGACCATTTTCGCAGCTTCACGGCTAACGAAGTAATGGCTAGTACCGTGGAAACCGTAACGACGAACACCGAAGTCTGTGTATAGTTCTTTTGCGATTGCACCCGTAAACGCACGTTGCGGCATTGTTTGGTGGAAAGCCGTATCAAATACAGCGAACTGAGGTAGAGAAGGGAAAGCTTCAATCGCAGCACGGATACCGATAGCACCTGCCGGGTTATGAAGTGGAGCTAGGTCAGATAGACTCTCAATCTCACTTGTTACTTCTTCAGTAATGCGAACAGTTTGAGTGAACTTCTCACCACCGTGAACGATACGGTGACCGATAGCCACGATATCTGCCGTGAAGCCTAAATCTTCCATCAGGCCTACCAATTTGCCAATGGCAATTTTGTGGTGGTTATCCTCACCTTGAATAGCAATTTCTGTTTTCTGACCTTGATACTTCCAGCTCATGCGAGCATCCTCAAGACCAAAACACTCCCCTAAGCCACTTAATACTGCGTCACCAGAAACAGAATTAATGACAGCAAATTTTAGGGATGAACTACCCGAGTTAATAACCAGAACAAACGAATTAGACATTGGATATGGATCCTGTTTCAGTACGAATTGGATGAAGTGTTTACTTCAATTTTAGTTAAGGCCATTATTCAATAATTTTTGAATCTTTCAACTTTTGTTTTGCAAAAACCACTAAATGAACACAGTTAAGTTGATCTTAGTCATTAATTTATTTCTTTCGAGAACGAAAATTAAAAAATAGTTGAATTAGATGAAGCAAATGAACTTATGAAACTGATAGATTCATACAAACCACATAGAGAACAAAGTCATCTGGTGTTGAAAGCTTATTCAAGAGCCTAATTCATGGATTAAGCCCTATAAACCTATAAACCTATAAACCTATAAACCTATAAACCTATAAACCTATAAACCTATAAACCTATAAACCTATAAACCAAGCTATCTTTCTACGCTGCGACTTCAAAAAATACAGTACAACATTTAAATACAGAGCTCGTTAGTTACCAATCTCCATTGATAGGTTTAAGGCGTTTAACTACGACCCAGAACTTGAAGATCTAACAGACATGGATCGAACGGTTGATCTATTCTTAGGTCAAAATTTAATATCATTCTTCATTATAGCTGTGCATTTCTTTTGCTAGACATCGATCGACTCCCATACTTCCAGACCAAACACCCTAAACTACGCCTTAAGCGCATGTGAGTGTGATTGCCTTGTGTTACGAGGCACAATCTAAACTAGGGATCAGGACGTGCTACAGGCGCGACAAATGAAATAGCAGGCACAAAAAAGCCGAGCATTAAGCTCGGCTTTTAAATTCAAAGTCTAGACTAAAGCGTCTAAACGACAGGTTGATTAACCTTCGCTACGCTCTGGACGACGACCGCGGTTGCCGCCATTGCCTGCTGCGTTGCCATGGCCACGTTCGCCACGGTGGTTACCACGGTGATCGCCACCACGGTTACGGTCAAAGCGACGCTCGCCATCACGACCACCAGCAGAGTTACCATCACGTGCGCCGTCACGGTTGCCACGGTAGCCACCACGACCGCCATTGCCACCTTCACGGTTACCACCTTCGCGATTACCGCCTTCACGGTTACCACGGTAGCCGCCACCATCACGACCGCCACGACCGCCATCACGACCGCCACGGTTGCCATCACGACCACCGCCGCCACGACGAGGCTCACGGAAGTCGTTGAAATCAACAACTACAGCGCCAGCTTCTTTTTGACGAATGCGAAGTTTGCTTAGCTTACCAGCAGTTTCAGAGTTCATTGCTTTTGGCAGTTGAACGTAAGTAGAACCTTGGTCTAGCTTGATAGCACCGATAGAACCTTTAGTTAGGCCTAGTTCGTTTGCTAGTGCGCCAACGATGTCTTTAACCTGAACGCCTTGCTCACGGCCAACTTGTAGTTGGTACGTATCCCAATCTTGAGTATTGAAGTTACGACCACCACCGTCACGGCCATTGTCACGATCTTCACGACGCTCTTTGCGACGGTTCTTATCACGCTCAATAGCAGCGATCATTGGGTCTTCGCCAACGTAGAATAGTGGGCTCTTACCTTGCTGACGCTTAAGAAGCATTGCAGCTAGAGTAGCAGCATCAACTTCTAGAGATTCTTGTAGTGTAGAGATTAAACCTGCGAAGTTTTCTAGAGCTTTGCTCTCTTTCTCAGTTTCAAGCTCAGCACCAAGCTTAGCAACACGTGCAGCAGCAACTTCGTCACGTTTTGGAAGTTGGATTTCTTCCATTTGAGACTTAGTTACACGCTCGATAGTGCGAAGCATACGGATTTGGTTAGTGCGAACTAGTAGGATCGCTTTACCTTTACGTCCAGCACGGCCAGTACGACCAATACGGTGGATGTAAGATTCAACATCGAATGGGATGTCGTAGTTGAATACGTGAGTGATACGTGGAACATCAAGACCACGTGCTACTACGTCAGTTGCAACTAGGATGTCGATAACACCTTGTTTGATGTGATCAACAGTGCGCTCACGTAGAGACTGAGGAATATCACCGTGCAGTGCAGCAGCTTTGAAGCCACGTGCAGATAGCCAGTCAGCTAGACGCTCAGTGTCTTGACGAGTACGTACGAATACGATTGACGCGTCAGTTTCTTCAGTTTCAAGAAGACGAGACATTGCTTCGTCTTTCTCTACGCCTTTAACAACCCAGTAATTCTGCGCTACTTTGTCAACTGTGTGGTTAGTACCAGCAACGTCAACTCTAGCCGGGTTACGTAGGTAACGGTCAACAATAGTCTTAACCATTGGAGGCATAGTTGCAGAGAAAAGTACGCGTTGTGCAGTTTCTGGAGCTTGCTCAAGAATCCAAGTAACGTCATCTACAAAGCCCATTTTCAGCATTTCATCTGCTTCATCAAGAACAAATGTATGCGCTTCATCTAGGTGTAGACGGTCACGAGTTAGTAAGTCTTTAACACGACCTGGAGTACCAACAACAATGTGAGCACCGCGGCTTAGAGCACGCATTTGGTCAACAATTGAAGCACCACCGTAGATTTCAAGTACTTTAAGACCGTTGATGTCACGACCTAAGTTTTTGATTTCCGCAGCAACTTGAATCGCTAGCTCACGAGTAGGAGCCATGATGATTGCTTGTGGTTTGTGTTGGTTCAGGTTGATTTTGTTAAGTAAAGGCAGAGAGAATGCTGCTGTTTTACCAGTACCAGTCTGTGCTTTACCTAGTGCGTCACGGCCTTCAAGAAGAAGAGGAATAGCTGCTGCTTGGATTGGAGTCGGAGAAACGAAACCCATGCTATCAAGAGCTGAAAGAATGTTTTCGTTTAGGGCTAATTCATTAAATTGAATTACAGATTCGGACATTGGGATCCCACTATATATAAGTAAACAAAAGGTCCCGGGAGCTCTATCAATTCCAATACTGATCCAATCAGATACTGATTCCATTCAGAGTTACGAAGCAGTAATAAAACACTTCAAGCCATTAGGGACGTCTAAGGGAGGCGGATTATTCCTTAAATGCATAAAAAAAGCCAGAAAAAATTGAAATACATCACATATTTTTCGGTTTTACATCAACACTGGCTATCATATCGTCAAAACTTGATGAATATCTCGTCATAGCACCAAACTTCGAGCAAATTGACCTAGTTATATAAGAGGGCAATTAATTTACGCTCACTTCTGCTTTAAGTAGTAATCGAGCCTCGCAATGATTATAGTGTGTTCAATTTTTCTCGTTAGATAAAAGTACGATGTTTCAAGATAATCCTCTACTCGCTCAGCTTAAACAGCAAATCCAAGAAACCCTCCCTAAAAAGGAAGGTACGATCAAAGCCACTGAAAAAGGGTTTGGTTTTCTCGAAGTCGATAGCAAAACTAGCTTCTTCATCCCGCCGCCGTACATGAAAAAGTGTGTGCACGGTGACAAGGTGATTGCCATCATTCGCACAGAGAAAGAGCGCGAAGTTGCAGAGCCAGAGGAATTAGTTGAACAAGGTCTTACTCGCTTTATTGCACGAGTTAAGCTTTTCAAAGGTCGATTGAACGTTGTTCCTGATCACCCGCAACTGAAAAAGCTGCAACTGAAAGCGAGAGCAAAGAAGGGTTTGAACCCTGAAACACTTAAAGAAGGCGACTGGGTTGTTGCTCATATCGTCCAACACCCGCTAAAAGGTGACAACGGCTTCTTGGCTCAGATCTCTGAGAAAATCACAGACGCTGACGACAAGATCGCGCCTTGGTGGGTAACGCTAGCGCAAAATGACCTACCAAACAGCGAGCCTGAAGGCATCGATGACTGGCAGATCAAAGACGACGCTGATCTTGAACGTGTAGACATGACTCACGTCCCTTTTGTGACTATCGATGGCGAAAGCACAAAAGATATGGACGATGCGCTTTACGCTAAGAAGAAAGAGAACGGTGACTTTGAACTGACTATCGCAATTGCTGATCCTACGGCTTATATCTCTCCAGATGACGCGATGGATAAAGTGGCTCGTGAGCGTGGTTTCACTATTTACCTGCCTGGCCGTAACATTCCTATGTTACCTCGCGATCTGGCTGACAACTTATGCTCACTGATCGAGAATGAAGTTCGCCCTGCTCTTTGCTGTACAGTAACGGTATCTAAAGATGGCGTTATCGGTGATGACATTAACTTCTTCGCTGCAAACATCAAATCTCACGCTCGTCTTGCTTACGACCACGTATCAGACTGGCTAGAAACCGGTGCATCAGAGAAATGGCAACCATCAGAAGAGATTGCTGCAATTGTTTCTGATCTTCACCAATTCGCACAAGCGCGTTCAACGTGGCGTTCGACAAATGCTGTAGTGTTCCCAGATCGCCCTGACTACCGCTTCGAACTTAGCGAAGATAACGATGTTGTCGCTATCCACGCGGACATGCGTCGTAGCGCAAACAAGTTGGTTGAAGAGTCGATGATCAGCGCGAACATCTGTGCAGGTCGAGTATTAAAAGATAGCTTTAACCAAGGTGTCTTTAACTGTCACTCTGGTTTTAAAGCTGAGAAATTAACAGACGTTCTAGAACTAGTTAACCCAGAAGCAGAAACACCGTTTACTGAAGAGCAGATCGTCTCTCTGGAAGGTTTTGCGACTCTGCGTCGTTGGTTAGGTTCTTTAGACAACAGCTACTACGACAACCGAATTCGTAAGTTCCAAGCGTACAGCGAGATCAGCAATGAACCTGCACCACACTACGCGATGGGACTAGACATTTACGCGACGTGGACATCTCCAATTCGTAAATACGGTGACATGATTAACCACCGTATGCTTAAAGCACACATCTTAGGTAAAGCGCCGATTCAAACACCAGACGAAACCATTGGTGATGAACTTGCCCTGCACCGCCGTCACCACGGTATGGCAGAACGTAATGTAGGCGACTGGTTGTACGCTCGTACTCTAGCAAACGCCCCTGTAGAAGAAACTCGATTCCAAGCAGAGATCTTCGATATTAATCGCGCAGGTATGCGTGTGCGTCTACTCGAAAATGGTGCTGCTGCGTTTATCCCAGGCTCTCTCATTCTTGATAATAAAGAGAGAATAGAGTGCAATGGTGATATGGGTACTGTATCTATTGATAAAGAAATGGTATACAAACTGGGAGACGTTTTAGAAGTAGTTCTCTCCGAAGTTAATCAGGAAAACCGTAACTTAGTAGCAAAACCTACTCAAGTATTTGCGGACTTGCCTAGCGAGCCTGAAACGACAAACGAAGCCGAAGCTTAAGAGCTTTAACGGTTACGGCTTTCAAGGTCAAAGCTTGCAAGGTCAAAAGCTTCAAAGTTTTACTTCTTAAAGGCGCTAATTGTTAGCGCCTTTTTTGTAAATGCCTCATGCTTAAACAATACTTAAAAAAGCTATTAATCTACAACGCCAAAGAAGCTCACTATGCCATCAATCACGGTCACTCAATTCAGAAACTTTATTCCCAGGAAACGCGAACGCTACCCCGCCTCTAAAAATGGTATCTTTATGGTATCGAAAGGAAGCATATCTTTTGTGCTACCCAATGGCACTCAAGCCTCGTTAAAAGCGGGTGATTTCACGCTTTATAATTCTGGTCAGATTAAAGACATTATGGTCGACACTGAAAATGGTGAGTTTAGTGCGATCTGCTTAGATTTTGATTTGGCAATTTTCCAAAAGTTCATAAATCAGTTCAGTGATCTAGAACCTATTCGAACTCCAGATAAGTACATTAAGTTCAATCAAACTGATACTGAAATCTACCAGTTGAAAGAGCTCATCATGTCGCTCGCTAATTCTTCGACTAAGAATGATTACGCACTCACCCAGCTAGGCTTAGGTTTGCTGTCTTTGATGGTCGAGCAGTACCCTGAACTATTAGCGATTATTAGTCGAATATCTCGATTGACCGTGACACAAAAGGTCATCCATTACATTGAACAGAACATAGAAAATAATATATCACTCGATACTCTAGCCAGCTATATGGGGATGTCACCAGCCACACTTAAACGCCGTTTATCGGCGGAAGACCTTTCGTTTTCAAACCTCTTGAAGATAAAGCGAATCGCCCACGCAGCCACGCAACTCAGAACATCGAACAAATCGATTACTCAAATTGCTTATGAATCCGGGTTTAAAAGTGCGGCGCATTTTAGTACCGCCTTTAAAACCTATCACGGTAAAACACCAAAAGATTTCCGGTCTTTGGTTTCACAATCTTATTAATACCAATCGTAGTAAATCACGGATCACTTACTCACTGTGATTGGTATAACTACGCAATCTTATTGGCATAATTTGAAGTGACACCCATCGTTTGTAGTGACGTAGATAGTTTTTAGTAACATAGATCGTTTTAGTGACGCAGATAGGTTGCAATGTGGTGAGTTTAAAAAAGTTGTTCGTTTTAGGTATCAAGCCCCTCGCAAACATCT
The DNA here is from genome assembly GCF_024347635.1 of Vibrio tasmaniensis. Classification (NCBI taxonomy): domain Bacteria; kingdom Pseudomonadati; phylum Pseudomonadota; class Gammaproteobacteria; order Vibrionales; family Vibrionaceae; genus Vibrio; species Vibrio tasmaniensis. The sequence continues at coordinate 1,048,616 of NZ_AP025511.1, read as the reverse complement.
CAACAGAATAATCACGACCAGAAGTACGATTTAGGGTCTTTTTCTATTTCAGACAAAATAGCATCAAGATCCTTCGATTGAGGTAGGTAAGGATAAGGCCCCCAATTTACTGAGTCGGTTTCTACATCACCTTCTAGCGGCACCATTACCAACCAACATGACAGTGACTCATCAAAACTAACGCAGGCGATCTCATTTGTGTAATCGCTATGAGATGAGTCGAGCAGATAATGAGCCTGAGAAAACAGCACACCACCCTCACACTCTTCATAAAGGGATTTGCCTAGCTCGACAGGTAAACTGCGATTTCGAGATGTACAGAGCTTCTCAGCTCCAATTAAAAGACGATTCAGTTCGATATGAATGACGGACATAACACCCCTTGTAACTTCATAGAAACTTCTAAGTAGTGAATCCCTCTACTTAGCTTAGGACTCAACCAACATTTTAGCGAACAAGCGCAAACAAAATACCCGACCTGCTCCCAGAAACGAACCCTGCTTTTGTAAACCCAGCTCGCTTTCACTCACTAAGCTAATAGCAACACATTGAGCAAATAGAATTTCACAAAATTGTCATATAACCGACCTATCATAGCCGGCAAATGTTATTAACTAGGAGTTGTTTATGTTACGAGTCGCGCTTGCCTCTCTTTTATCCTTAGCCCTGTCTTCTCATGCTGCTTTTGCACAAGAAACCAATATTTCGGGCTCCACTTCGGTATCACGTGTGATGGATGTGTTAGCTGAGGAGTACAACAAGACTCACCCTAATAACTATATTGCAGTTCAGGGTATTGGTTCTACCGCGGGTATTACCATGGTTAATAAAGGCGTTGCTGATATTGGTATGAGCTCACGTTACTTAACCGACCGCGAACAGGACGAGGAACTGAAGGTATTTCCAATTGCCTTTGACGGCCTAGCAGTCGTAACTAACCGTTCAAACGGTGTAAGCAACGTTACACGTGAACAGCTATTCGATATCTACAAAGGCAAGATCACAAACTGGAAAGCCATAGGCGGTGCAGATCAACCTATCGCAGTCGTAACTCGTGAAGCTTCTTCTGGTTCACGCTATAGCTTCGAGAGCTTACTTGGCCTGACAAAAATCATTAATGACCGTCTAGTGTCTGACATCAACCCAAATAACTTGGTTGTAAACAGCAACAGCATGGTAAAAACGATTGTTAACCATAACCCACATGCGATTGGATTCATCTCTGTTGGCTCTATCGACCACTCGATTAAGGCCGTTACCTTTGAAGGCATAGAGCCAACATCAAAGAACATTGCTAACCACAGTTATGAATTGGCTCGCCCATTCTTATTGCTGCACAAAACTGACTCCGTTTCTGACGAGAGCAAAGATTTCATTAAGTTCGTGAAGTCAAAACAAGGGCAAGATCTTATCGAAGAGTACGGCTACACGCGCATTAAATAGCGACACCCGTATCAAGTAGTTACACACGTATCAAGTCGCTATACGCGCATCAAATAAGACAAGTGCTTTTAGTGATGTATTTAGGATGCTGATGATATCGCCTTAATAAACACAAACAAAAAGAGAGAGCCTTAAGCTCTCTCTTTTTTTGAATCTATAATCTTCGCTTAAAGCAATTCTACTTATAAAAAAGCTCTAGAAGTGAAGTTGAATCACCGAAACAATCACAGCACCAGGACGACGGATGCCTTCGATTTCTACGCGGATTTCGCGTTCAATCTCTAGGCCTTTTTTAATTGGCGTTACTTTTGTTAGCGTACTTTTAGCGCGAACGTTACTGCCCGATTTTACAGGGTATGGGAAACGTACTTGGTTAAGGCCAATGTTTACAACCATCTTCGCCGTTGGGAATTGAGATTTATCGGGATCAACACTGTCTGTCAGTCGAGGAAGCAGAGACAAAGTCAAAAAACCATGTGCAATGGTTGTTTTGAAGGGAGAGTCTGTTTCAGCCTTAGAAGGCTCAGTATGGATCCACTGCATGTCTTCAGTTACGAGACCGAACTGGTTAATGCGCTCTTGGCTTACATTGATCCAGTCGCCAGTATGGATGACTTCACCGATCTGCTGTTGAAGCTCATCAAACACAAGTTGTGCTTCTGGCTTAAGTACGATCTGTGGTTCAACAGGCATCTCTGGTGCATCTTCATTGACCGCTGGTTTGTGGTGATCACGAACCCATGCAAAGAAATGACTATTTTGCGTGCGATTCAGAAAGTCTCCCCAGTAATCTCTAAGAGCTGGAGACATCCATTGCATAAACTCTGAGTGTTGCGAAGACACGCTATCGCCTCGGTGTTTAAATAAATCAATGACTTTCATAAGAACCTCAATGCACAAAATATTTCAATATAACTTAGTAAGTTTGAAACACTTCACACTATTGTGCAAATACTTTCGAGCATACAAGTGTTAGCCGAACACCAACATGTTCAACAAAAACAAAAACTTACCAATAAAACACCATTTTATTACAGAGCTTTAATTGGAGTATTAACTCTACCTTATAATAAAGATTTCATTATATAAACCGATTCTTTATTCACAAGTGGAATAAAAAAGGCTTAGCACAATGCTAAGCCTTCGTTTTTACAAGAAATTAATTACCAAGGAAGAGCCTTGTAAAGGGCTCATCCTACAAGACACTAACTTCCTTATTCATCGTCCAGTGGAATCAACTTGGTATTGCCACCGTGTGCCTTCTCACGCTTACGTTGCACGAATGCATAGAAGCCAGGGATTAGGAACGTACCCGCTAACAACACACATAGCAGACCACCAATCAGAGAAATACCCAGAGAGTTCTGGCTCACGTGACCTGCGCCCGCAGCGAAGATTAGCGGGAAGATACCCAATATGAATGACCAAGACGTCATGTTCACAGCACGGAAACGCAGCGTACCGCCCTTCACTGCCGCATCTTCGATTGATGCGTCTTTGTCTTCACGCTCCACCTTAGCAAACTCCACAATCAAGATTGCGTTCTTCGCGGCCAAGGCTATCAAGAGAACCAAACCAATTTGCGCATAGAGGTTCAATGGTGTGCCAGTTAGGTTCAACGCCAAGAAGGAGCCTAAGGTTGCAACCGGTACCACTAAGATAATCGCGATAGGAATTGTCCAACTCTCGTACTGAGCCACCATAAACAGGTAGATAAATATCAGCGCCAGTGCGAAAGCAAAGATCGCTTGATTGCCTGCCAAAACTTCTTGGTAAGCCATGCCTGTCCATTCGTACTGATACCCCTGAGGTAATACTTCTGCGGCTACACGCTCCATTGCAGCAATCGCATCACCACTTGAGTAACCTGGCGCTGGTTGGCCTTGGATTACGGCACTACGGTACATGTTGTAACGCCATGCTACGTCCGGCTCGAAGATCTGGTCATAAGTCACCAATGTGCTTAACGGGATCATCTCGCCATTAGACGAACGTACGTGGAATCGTTGTAGGTCATCCATGCTGCTACGGTGTTCACTGTCAGCTTGCATGGTGACACGGAAGTTCTTACCAAACATGGTGAAGTCATTCACGTACATTGACCCAAGATTGCCTTGTAGCGTTTGGAATATTTCCGATAGAGGGATACCTAGCTGTTGCGCTTTCTCACGGTCAATATCGACATAGTAGTGAGGTACATTCGCACGGAAGGTACTGAAGGTATGTGAAATCTCAGGCTGTTTGTTCGCCTCAGCAATCACGTCATTCATTACCATCGCCAGATCAGTACGGCTACGACCTAATGTATCTTCAAGAACAAATTCGAAACCAGATGCTGCGCCCATGCCCGGAACGGCTGGTGGTCCCATTGCAAATACAATAGCCTGAGGCAGTTCTGTTGCTGCTCGACCATTAATACGCTGTGAGATAGCTTGCGCTGAATGTTGACCCTCCAGTGCGTTACGCATGTCCCAATCGTGGAGCTTGATGAACATCGACGCACCATTCGAAGCTGAAGCGCCCGTCATGAATGCATAGCCGTTAACCAGTGTCACACCATCAACGCCCGGCTCTTGCTCAACCATCTCTAGCAATTGCTCAGTCACATCTTCTGTACGAGACAGCGATGCCGCGTCAGGAAGCTGCACGTTAACCAGCAAGATGCCTTTATCTTCTTGAGGTACGAAAGCCGTAGACGTGGTTTTCGCGAAGTAAGTTACCGCCGCTAGTGCCACAACAAAGAAGGTAAACAGCAGAACACCTTTTTTCACAAGGAAGCCTGCTATTTGACCATATTTGTTGGTGACAGATTCAAGACCACGGTTAAACGCTTGGTACCAACGTGCTGTGTTACCACCGCCCTGCTTAAGAACCAATGAACACAATGCTGGTGACAGCGTTAGAGCGTTAATAGAAGAGATCACAACCGCAATACAGATGGTCAGAGCGAACTGACGATACATGATGCCGGTAATACCTGGCAGCATCGCTACTGGGATGAATACCGCTAACAGAACCAAGGTTGAGGTAACAATTGGACCCGTTACTTCTTTCATTGCGATAAGCGTTGCTTTTCGCGGTGAAATAGTAGGGTCTTTGGCCATCGTAGTATCGACGTTCTCGATAACCAAAATCGCATCATCTACTACGATACCAATCGCCAAAATCAAACCAAACAAGGTTACCGTATTGACGGTAAAGCCGGTCATCTGCATTACGGCAAAAGTACCAATCAGAGATACCGGAATCGCAACCACAGGAATCAAGGTCGCACGGGCACTGCCCAAGAATAAGTACGTTACCGCGATAACCAATAAAATGGCTTCGATTAGCGTTTTCACTACCCCTTTTATCGATTCAGCAACAAAGAGTGTGGTGTCATAACTAGCCTCGTAAGCAACGCCTTCAGGGAAGTTTGTGCTTAGGTTGTCGAGCATCGCCATGACCGCTTTGCCGCTTTCCAACGCGTTTGCATCAGATTGAAGGGACAGCGTTACGATTGAAGCATCTTGACCGCGGTATTTACCGTTACCATCGTAGAACTTTTTACCTAGCTCAACACGTGCAACGTCTTTTAAATAAACCGTTGAACCGTCCTGATTTGCACGAAGCACAACATTTTCAAACTCATCAGCCGTTTCTAGTCGGCCTTTTGTTACTAAGTTGAATTGCACTTCTTGCGCGTTGTTATAGGGTGCAGCACCAATACGGCCAGCTGCGACTTGAACGTTCTGCTCCGCCAACGCGCGATTCACATCAGAGGTAGTTATATTGAGGTTAGCCATTTTTTCAGGATCTAACCAAACACGCATCGCGTATTCACCACCACCCAACACGTTAACTTCACTAATGCCCTTTACACGAGCCAATTGGTCTTTAATGTTCAAGTTCACGTAGTTGATCAGGAATTGGTCGTTGTACTCTCCGTTCGGCGAGTAGAAGTTCAATACCATCAGCAAGTCAGGAGAACGCTTCTTGACCGTTACACCCACCATTCTTACTTCTTGTGGGAGCTTAGACTCGATCTGAGCAACACGGTTTTGAACGTTGACCTGAGCCATATCAGCATCAGTACCGACATCAAAGGTCACATTAAGGTTGTATGAACCATCATTAGCACTTTTAGAAGACATGTAGATCATATCTTCTACGCCGTTAACCGACGTTTCTATGGGGTCGGCTATTGCCTGCTCCACCACTTCAGCACTTGCGCCCGTATAGAATGCCGACACACTGACCGACGGTGGGCTAATTTTTGGATATTCGGCCACAGGTAAGATAGCGAGAGAGATCGCACCCGCCAGCGTTAAGATTATGGATATGACAAGGGCAAACTTAGGCCTTTGAATAAAGAAACGACTTAACATAAATAGCCCCCTTACTCAGCTTGTTCAGCAGAAGGTTGAATTCGGACGGACATACCATTACGCACACGCTGTAAGCCTTGAGTGATCACTGCGTCGTTCTTCTCTAAACCAGAATGAACGATCACACCACCTTCAACTTGTCGCCCCATCTCAATGTTTCTGCGCTCAGCAACTGGTGCGGCTTCGCCTTCAACCAATACCATCACAAAGTCACCTTCTAGGTCGGTTTGAACTGCACGACGCGGAATAGTCACAACATCAATAGATTGCTTTTCACGTAGATCCACGCGAACGTGTTGACCCGGAAGCAGTTGTTGATTTGGGTTGTCGGCAATCGCACGCATTGCGATCGTACCTGTATTAAGGTTGATGCGGTTACCCAAGAAATCGAGCTGGCCAAGATGCTCGAACGCTTCGCCATTTTCAAGCATGATCTGAACTTCAACACCTGCAGAATCGCTACTGCCGTCACCTTCGATACGATCCATACCCAGCTCAATCCGCTCGCGCTCGCTGATACTAAACGAAGCATGGATTGGGTCTAGGCTAACCAACGTAGTTAATACACCTGAAGACGGTGAAACCAGATCACCCGTGCTCACTTTGGTGTCACTAATTCGTCCAGAGAAAGGCGCAACAATTTTGGTATGAGAAAGCTGAACATTGGCTGCATTGAGCTGTGCTTGACTTGCTTCAAGCTGTGCCTGAGAACCCAATAAGTTTGCCGTCAATGCATCAAATTCCGATTGAGAAATACTCCCCTTAGGGAGAAGGTTCTTACCTCGGTTAAAATCAAGCTCGGCTTTTTTAAGGTTCGCGTTCGCTTGAGCAACAGACGCTTTTGCGCTTGCTACTTCAGCTTCAAATGAAGAGGGTTCAATGGAGTACAGTAATTGGCCCTTTTCGACCATTTGACCTTCATTGAAATGACGGCTTTGCAGATAGCCCGAAACTTGCGCTGTGATAGCCGTGTCTTCAACGGCTTCAATACGACCGATGTACGACTTACTTTGCTGGTGAGAAACAACGCTAACATCCTGTACAGCTACGAGAGGTAGAGGCGCTTGCTTGGCATTTTGAGCATCTTGCCCACATCCAGCAAGAATAAGAGAGCTTGCAAGAGCCGTAAGGATCAACTTTTTACGCATGGTTATACCGTCACTTGTTAGTATTTGAACAGTATAAAATTTACGTAACACACCCGTCACCATTGTCCGAGGAATATCAATTATAACGAACCAAAGTGTATCAATATGTTAATTGAAACCAAGTGCTTATAAAGTGATTACAAACACGTTACAATTCTTAAGTAAATCCACCTCTCAGCTTTTGTTCTCTATGGATATTGTCTAACATCATGTATTGTCAGACAGATAAGTATTCACATTTAATTGTTAAGGAATTCTCATGATTTCAAAATGGGCTAAGCGTTTCTATCAAATGGCGGAATTGGTCGGTTCTTGGAGTAAAGATCCTTCAACTCAAGTCGGCGCCGTAATCACTAAGCACAACCGTATTGTTTCCGTTGGTTTTAATGGCTACCCACATGGCGTGTCTGATAGTGCGGATACTGATGACAGAGAAATGAAGTACCTCAAGACACTTCACGCTGAAGAAAATGCAATCTTATTTGCTAAACGTGATTTAGACAGTTGTGAAGTTTGGGTAACTCACTTCCCTTGCCCGAACTGTGCGGCAAAAATCATCCAAACGGGGATTTCAGCAGTACATTGCCCAGAGCAAAGTGAAGACTTCCTTTCTCGCTGGGGAGACAAGATCAAAATAAGCCAAGATATGTTTGAGCAAGCAGGTGTGGAAATCGATTGGTTACCACTCGCTGACCTAGACTAATATCCAAGCTAAATTTCAAATATAAAAAAGCCGAGAGTCGATGTTATCGTTCTCGGCTTTCTTTTTTTCTTTTCAGAGCCTTACGTTTCGAACATGAAATGTGTAAACAACATAAAGCTTTAGTTAGGATTAAGCGTTTATTGGGGTTAAACGCTAGTTGGAAAGGCTTCTGCGTACGCTTCCATAAAATCTTTGCGAATATCTTGCTCTAAATGAATCGCTTTTTCTGTCGGGCAGAAGATCATAAAGTGAACTTCTTGCTCACCCGTTGAGCTACTCGTGATATGAATATGCGGCTCAGAGCCAGGAAGGTCAACGCCAGCGTGCTTTTCGATCACACCGTTGTAACGGCGAGCAACATCGATAAACTCTTCACTGTGCTCTTCAATTTTCACGATAAGACCCGGCACCATAGGATATAGGTTTACGAAGTCTTTTACCGTCACAAAAAAGTTATGATAAACGTAGCGCTTCATGAAATTAAGGTTCTTGACCGGGTAAGTGAAGAACATGCTATTGGGTAGCGTAGCGGTCTTTCCTGTGAAGTGATACTGCCCATGATATAGGTCGATTTCTTGAATCACAGTCGCCATCAAATTGTGCTCAATCACCTCGCCGCTGATTTTGCCCACTTCAATCCAGTCACCAATTCTAAATGAGCGAGAACTCGCACGTTGAATAGAACCTGTGAAACACAAAATGATCTCTTTAGATGCGACGACTATAGCAACAGCAATGGCAGTTACAGACAGTGCAAACTCGCTGATTTCGGATTTCCACAGCACAAATAACGTCACAACAATAATCGCGAATGTGCCGTTTTTGGTACGTGACATCCAGTTACGTTGATCTTCACTAAGAAAAGCGACATCACCACGAATTCGAGACAAAGTAATTCGTCGGATTATTAAAATAGTGCAGATGATCAGTACACTAAAAATAAACTTATTAGCGAGTAAGAAATCGATCACTTGCCACAACTTTTCCATTATTTATTCCTTTAGCTTTACAACAATTAAGCTTTATAACGACGAGCTTTACAACAATTAGCATTTGAAGAACTGGCTGAAAAAGCATTATGCAAAAGCGCTCAAATCTAGAGCGCGCGTTTTCATACTTATTCAGTAACTCGCTGCAAAAATCAGCTCGAAAGATCAACACGCCCTAGAAGGCTATCATTTTATCTTGGCAGAAGTAATAAATTGGCCAAAAGTTTCACACCAAATCACAACCGTATTAAATCGATTAAGATCAGCACCTTCGGGGAGTTCAACCATAAATCGGTCGAATGTTTTCACATCTCCGACTTTGAGTAACTCACTCTTGCTGTCATTGAAGGCTTGTTCGGTTTCTATGAACTTAGGTGATAGGTAAACCTTATAATCTGGCCCCGGTGCCAATTCCCCTTCAAAAGCTATCGCACTTTCAGACACCGAGACAATGCCTTCTCCCCAATGCAAAAAGTCACTGTCTTGTCGGTCTTTAGTGAACTCGCCTGTATAGATAGCCTGCTGACTGATCGCTTCAACAGAACTTGAGGAAGGAGAATCAGGCTCAATCAAGATAGGTAGTGCGTAGACACCAAGCCCAAAACCAAAAGCACCCACGGCTAAGTGGGTGCAAAGTAAAACTAACTTTTTCATCGTGTACTCCCTTATGCTTAAAGAGAGTATTATTGAATACTCTCAAAAATACAAAGAGATATCGCGTTGGAGTTCGCTATTTTTGGTAGTGAGTTGCAGTACGTTGAGACAGCTCAACAATCACTTTTACCGCTTGCTCCATACCTTGAATCGTAATGAACTCATGAATACCGTGGAAGTTGTAGCCACCAGTAAAGATATTCGGACATGGTAGCCCCATGAAAGATAAGCGAGCGCCATCTGTACCGCCTCGGATCGGCTTGATCATTGGCTCTACATCGCACTCAATCATCGCTTGCTTGGCCAACTCGATAATATGTTGATGCGGTTCAACCATCTCTTTCATATTGAAGTAGCTATCGGTTAGCACCAACTCAACGCGGCCTTTCTCTAGGCGCTCATTCAGTTCGTCCACTTTCTGTTGCATGAATGTCTTACGCGCTTCTGCACCCTCACGTTCAAAATCACGGATGATGTAACCCAGTTCAGAACGTGCGACACCCATTTCAGCCGATTTCAAATGATAAAAACCTTCATAACCTTCTGTGCACTCAGGTGTCTCTTGCGCTGGCATCATCAATTGGAATTGCGCCGCGATGTTCATTGAGTTCACCATTTTACCTTTTGCGGTACCCGGGTGAACGTTCACGCCATGACAGATAACATCAGCGCTCGTGGCATTAAAGTTCTCAAATTCCAACTCCCCTACTGGACCACCATCGATGGTGTACGCCCACTCGGCGCCAAATTTTTCAACGTCAAACAGGTTCGCACCGCGGCCAATCTCTTCATCCGGTGTGAAGCCAATACAAATGTCGCCGTGTTTGATGTCTGGATTCGCTTTCAGGTAAGCAATCGCACTGATGATTTCAGCGATGCCCGCTTTGTTATCGGCACCAAGCAGAGTTGTGCCATCGGTAGTGATGAGGTCATGGCCATGCAAAGCATCAAGATCTGGATATTGGCTAGGATTTAAGCATTCGCCACTTGTACCCAATTCAATCGTTCCACCTTGATAATCTTTAATTACTTGAGGTTTCACGTTCGCGCCTGATGCGTCAGGAGCGGTATCCATATGCGCCACAAAGCCAATAGCAGGCACTGGATAATCAACATTCGACGGCAGTTTCGCCATCAAATAGCCATTTTCATCTAAAGAAACATCAACTAAGTCTAATGCGATCAATTCTAACTTTAAGGCTTCAGCAAACGTAATTTGACCCGGTGAACTTGGGCAATGCTGATTAGAAGGATCGGATTTGGTATCAAAAGTAACGTAATTCAGAAAACGTTCTACAAGCTTTTCCATAATTCATCTCACCATGGATTAAATAATTGATTTACTGACTTTGTTCTTCATGTAGATAAGCGAGGCATTGTTAAGTTAATACGTACGCAGAGTCAGTCGCGAGGCTTTTCATCTTACGCCCCTGACCATGTATGTAATTGCTCTAAATCATTATTGTGCGAAATTAGATGTGCTTCCTATACTTGAAAACAGAGGGTTTCGTCAGTTCAATATTGCATACGGATGATAAGCGATCGCTTTGTACGCATTCTACGCCCTTCGCTCTCAGCCTAAAAAAAGTACAAAGTGGATGATGATCACAATTTATCCTTGATGCAGAATCTGTCATACGTTACACGGAGACACAGTTATGACGATTAATAAGTATTTCATTTTCTCTCCTCAAGCCTCTGAGGAAACGTTTCAACCAGTATTAACTGAGAAAGAAGTTCAAAGGCAGGAAGCTCTAAGGCTCGCGCAAACCCAAGGCGGGTTTGATACCAACGCGACCTCGTAACTCAATGAATACCTAGCAATATTATGAACCCCTATTAAAGGCTCTACTTCTCTCTGATGTAGAGCTTTTTTCCTTCAGCGCTTTTCTTCTCTATTTCTGTGGCGTCCTATTCAAGCGTCGAACCCATTCAAGCGTCGAACCTATTCACGCTTTGTGCCCCTCAGGCAGCCTCTCTATAATGTTTCGAATATACCGTTAGCTAATTCGCTACGCAGAGAAATCACCCACTAAACTTTCCCCAGCCATACCTTGTCGTGTCATTTTGTGCTAATAATTCATATTCGTTTTCATTCCTCACTCGCCCTCTTTTCAAATACTTTTATGCGAGTACCAGAGAACTTAACCACAGGAATCCCGAATTCAATGGAATATTCAAAGCTAGGAAGTAGTCAAATTCCCGTTTCCCGCATCTGTCTTGGTAGCATGACTTGGGGGCTGCAGAATACGCAACAACAAGCCGACCAACAGATCGAATACTCGCTAAGCCAAGGTATCAACTTTATTGATACGGCAGAAATGTACGCAGTGCCACCTTCACCTGATACCTATGGCAAAACAGAAGCGATCATCGGCAACTGGTTGTCTCGCAATCCGCAACGCCGCCAAGAACTGATCATAGCGAGTAAAATTGCAGGGCCCGGGCTTCCTTGGGTTCGAGATGGAGGCCCTATAACAGGTGAAGCCGTAATTGCAGCAGTTGACGCATCATTAATACGTCTACAAACAGACTATATCGACCTTTACCAACTGCATTGGCCAAACCGAACGACGCCTCACTTTGGCAAGCATTTCCCGAATCATATTCGATTCAGTGACATCGACCGAAAGCAGCATGAAGCGGAGATGTTAGAGATCCTTCAAGCACTAACGAGCTGCATTAAAGCAGGGAAAATCCGTCATGTGGGTTTGTCTGATGACACCACTTGGGGTATTAACACCTATCTCAAACTGAGCGAAAAGCATGATTTACCGCGAATGGTCTCTATTCAGAATGAATTTAGCTTGCTGCACGCAAAAGATTGGCCATATTTGATTGAGAACTGTGTGCATGAAGATGTCGCTTATCTGCCATGGTCACCTTTAGCTGCAGGCATGTTAAGTGGAAAGTACATCGATGGCGCAAGACCAGAAGGCAGCCGCTGGACTTACATGCAACGCAAAGGCATTTTCCGCGACACTGAGTCGGCTAATGAAGCCGTAAAAGGATATGTCGAAGTTGCGAACGCTCACGGATTTACACCGAGCCAACTAGCATTAGCGTGGTGTAACCAAGTTGATGGTGTCACCTCCACTATTATTGGCGCAACCACCATGGAACAACTGAAAGAGAACGTGGCAGCATTCAGCAAACCACTGTCAGAAGAGATCCTTACCGATATCAACACAGTGTTTAAGCGCTACCCTGCCCCATATTAATCATACAGGTCAGCTAATCTTGGGTTCAGCTTAATGTTAGATGAGTAAATCACATAAGAGCGCGCTATTTAGTGCGCTTTTCTTTTTTAAGTGGGTTGCTTTTGCTTTTTAGTGGATCGCATTGAGTTATCACGCTTTTGGTTATCCAACCTTTGCTCTATAATGCGCGGGCTTATATCTAGGATAAAAACATGATTTCAAAAAACCAATTAAAACTCCTTCGTGCTTTGGGCCAAAAGAAACAACGTAAAGCCCACGGCCTGTTTCTAGTTCAAGGTGAAAAAAACGTACTTGAGCTGTTCAATAGTGACTTAGTCGTAAAGAACGTCTTTGCTACGGCTGATTTTTTATCTGAAAATCACGCGTCACTGTTTGAGTTTGATTGTGTTGAAGCCTCGCTGGATGACCTAACCAAAGCAAGTACTTTGGTGAGTAACAACGCAGCGATTGCAGTTGTTGAGATCCCAACATTTGAACTACCAGAAGCAACAGGATTGATGATTGCGCTTGATGGAGTGTCTGATCCGGGCAACCTAGGTACGATTATTCGCGTCGCAGACTGGTATGGCATTAAGCATATCGTTGCGAGCAGCGATTGTGCAGATCCATACAGCCCGAAAACGATCAGCGCGACCATGGGCAGCTTTGGCCGAGTACACGTAAGCCAAACAGACTTACCTGAATACTTAGAGCAAGCGAACCTGCCTGTTTACGGAGCGTTCTTAGAAGGTGAAAGTGTTCATAAGACGGAATTTACTGCTAACGGCATTTTGCTGATGGGTAGCGAATCTCACGGCATTCGTGAACATGCGGCTAAATATGTGACTGATAAGATTACGATTCCAGCATTCGGTGGCGCAGAGTCTCTGAATGTAGCAATGGCGACAGGTATTATTCTCGACAACATGCGTCGTCAGCATAGCTAGATCTCATAAGCTAACGAGCCAGTCGACAGTGCTCAGATATTAAAAAAGGCGTATTGATTAAATCAGTACGCCTTTTTATTTGAGTTCTTTTCAACAATTACTTTTCTAGCATTGCCAACTTATCAGCGACACCATTCCACTTTTCAGCTTCATCCATCGGTGCTTTAACTTCAGTTTGCACTGGCCAAATCTCAGCAAGTTCGGCATTCACTTCAATAAAGATCTTTTGATCTTCTGGCAGATCATCTTCTTGGAAGATCGCTTGAGCGTCGCATTCAGGTACACACAAACCACAATCAATGCATTCGATTGGGTTGATTACCATGAAATTCGGGCCTTCATGGAACGCATCTGCGGGGCAAACCGCCACACAGTCTGTGTATTTACATTGAATACAGTTATCGCCTACGACAAATGCCATGATGCTCTGCTCTATAAGTTAGTCAAAATTTAAGAATGGAGGATAATACTCATCCCAAGGCAAAATTCAACATCATACGGCTCTAATATCGTGTCTATTTGCTCCATGTTTCCAAATTAGTATGACAGATAAATCAATTTCTCGTAAAATGCGCGCCATTGTGAGCTTATCGCTTCTTTCAACATCAGCGTTTTCATCAAACTCTGCGTTTAGAAGCGGTCTAGCTAAGACACCTATAAAGACGAGACATCGAAATGATACGTTTAACCGAAATTAAACTCCCTCTAGACCACGAAGAATCAGCCATTCAAGACGCTATTGAAGCAAAGCTTGGCATTAATTCTGATCAGGTACTTTCTTTTAATATCTTTAAACGTGGCTACGATGCTCGTAAGAAATCAAAAATCTTACTTATCTACACGCTTGATGTTCTAGTTGAAAACGAAGCTGAGTTGTTAGAGCAGTTCATTAGCGACCCGCACGTAAAAGTGACTCCTGACATGGAGTACAAATTCGTGGCTAAAGCGGTTGAGAACCAAACTGAGCGCCCTGTCGTTATCGGTTTTGGCCCTTGTGGTTTGTTCGCAGGCCTAGTGCTTGCTCAAATGGGCTTCAATCCAATCATCGTTGAGCGTGGTAAAGAAGTTCGTGAACGTACGAAAGATACCTTTGGTTTCTGGCGTAAGCGTACACTGAACACTGAATCAAACGTACAGTTTGGTGAAGGCGGCGCAGGTACATTCTCAGACGGTAAGCTTTACAGCCAAGTTAAAGATCCAAAGCACTACGGCCGCAAAGTAATCGAAGAATTCGTTGCTGCAGGTGCACCTGAAGAAATCCTATACGTAAGTAAGCCGCACATCGGTACCTTTAAACTGGTTACCATGATCGAGAAGATGCGTGCTTCTATCATTGAGCTAGGTGGCGAAATCCGATTCAGCACTCGCGTTGATGACGTTCACATGGAAGACGGTCAAATCACTGGTTTGACGCTTTCTAACGGTGAAGAGATCAAATCTCGCCACGTTGTACTGGCTGTTGGCCATAGTGCTCGTGATACGTTTGAAATGCTGCACGAACGTGGCGTTTACATGGAAGCTAAGCCTTTCTCTGTTGGTTTCCGTATCGAACATAAGCAAGCGATGATCGATGAAGCTCGCTTCGGTAAAAACGCAGGTAATCCTATCTTAGGTGCAGCGGACTACAAATTAGTACACCACTGTAAGAATGGCCGCACTGTATACAGCTTCTGTATGTGCCCGGGTGGTACTGTGGTTGCCGCGACTTCTGAAGAAGGTCGCGTAGTAACCAACGGCATGAGCCAATACTCTCGTGCAGAACGTAACGCAAACAGTGCCATCGTTGTGGGTATCGACCCAGAGCGTGATTACCCAGGTGACGCACTAGCAGGTATCCGTTTACAACGTGAATTAGAAAGTGCCGCTTATGTTCTAGGTGGCGAGAACTACGACGCCCCTGCACAGAAAATCGGTGACTTCCTGAAAGGTCGCGATCCAAGTGAAATCGGTGAAGTAAAACCATCATTCACGCCAGGTATCCACCTAACTGATATTTCAAAAGCGCTGCCTGATTTTGCTATCGAAGCGATTCGTGAAGCAATCCCAGCGTTCGAGAAGAAGATCAAAGGTTTCTCTACGCCAGACGGCCTACTAACTGGTGTTGAGACTCGTACGTCTTCTCCTGTATGCATCAAACGTGGCAAAGACTACCAAAGCATCAACCTTAAGGGCTTCTTCCCTGCTGGTGAAGGCGCAGGCTACGCGGGTGGTATCCTATCTGCTGGTATCGACGGTATTAAAGCTGCAGAAGCGCTAGCACTGTCTATGGTAGAACAGAACCAAGCTGAGAAGATTGAGATCGCTTAGACTCTTTCGATAAACCAAAGCTAAATAACGGTCAGCCAAAACTAAAAATCCAGTGCCTTGTAGACACTGGATTTTTTTATTGCATACGGATTATCTAGATTTACTCGGTATCGACGGGCTTTACTTACAAGTGTCTTTTGACCAGTTAACACCATCATTTGAACACTCAAACAGACTTGTTCCATTCTGGTAGTAATAACCTCTAGTCCAGTTCCCTTGGGAATATTTAGACGTTATCGTCTGAGTATAATCAAACGGTGTATTTTCAATTTGCGCATATTTATGACGAGTCCAGCTATCTGAACCGTGAGAAGTGTTCTCATTGAAATCAACTGATAGATAGTTTAATACATCAAAGTCGCTTCGTGAGATATTAGATAAAGTATCACTTAAATTGACCCACTCAGGGTAAGGAGCATTTGAACCATAATGGTACTTCACCTGAGTTTGAGTAAACTGGTCTTTATAATCACCAACAACATCTGACGTTAAAGTTTGGCTAAATCCATTACCCACATTTTGAGTGGAACAGCTTTCCCAATCAGGCTGTTGAGACCAACCACTATTCTTTACACCAAAGGTGGTTAGTGAATTGGGTTGCACCTGTTGTTTAATTGTTTCCTGAACTGAACACGAGTGCTGCGTTCCATCACTGCTCAATGAAAACCAAGCTTCCTTGTCATATTCCAAACCATTTTTCTTCTGGCTATTACGCTCAATGTGCTTATTTAATTCTAGTTCTGTTTGTAGATCAGCTGACACTTCATATTCAATAACAATCAGCTTGTCAGCAGTCATCACTGTTTTAACTTTATACCACTTATTAATTTCGTTCTTTTTAGAATAATCCCAATGCTCCCAGTAATAATCAACATAGGCTTGCTGAGCTTTGGGGTTTTCTTTTTGAATATCTTTAGTCTCTTGATACGACTTTTTAATGGCTGGCATCATTTTCTGCGCTAATTCATAAAGCTCAGTGTTTTGGGCTTTGACGAAGTCGCCATACAAGTCTTTCACTGCAATGTTATATCGATTCGCAATTCGGAAATCATGTTCCTTCACATTTTGGATAATGCTATTTTGAGTGTTTACAGCTTGCTTCAAAGCGGAACAACTGTTTAAACCACCTTTATATAGGTCGGCTTGGATCTGATTCCATAAAACGGTAGTAAGTGGCGTAGTAGATTTAATTTCTTGATCAGAACTCACTGTCATTACTGGTGGGAAGACTAATTGATAAGGTTCAGTAATCGGCGAATTAGGGCTATCCGCATCAATAGCACCGACCGGAACATTCACTACAATTGGGGCATAGTCCATACAGTCAGAGTTAGAACCAGTTAAAGACAATTGATAACTGCCTTCATCGTCCGTGATACTACTTGGCTCTCCCTCATCCAATACACCATTATAATTGATGTCTAGAAACGCGGTCGCACCGGAAATATACCCGTCAATGGCAACACCTTGTAAGGTTTTTGTTTGAGGAGCGGGAGCACTTGTACTGCTGCTACCACCGCCTCCTCCCCCGCCACAAGCAGCAAGACCACCAGCTATAAGTGCGATAGAAATAAGCTTAAGTTTCATTTAATTCGATCCTAATAAAATACATTAATAAGTAGGGTTGCCATTGGGGGGATGACCGAGAATGACTGTGATAGTCATGACCAGTCATAATAGCGATTGATATTCAAAAGAAACATGAAAGGGTGCTAGCCGATTCGTGCATGTTTTCATTTTGAACAGAAACTAAAAGATAGGGGAAATGGGGTAAAAATGGACTAATTACTTCTCGCTCGAAGCTATCCAAAGCTTATAAAAATCACTATAACCGGTTTGGTTAATCTCTACGCCATGAACCTCAACACTATTAAAAACCTTCTCTTTACCGTGAAATAACGGACAAAGTAACTTCTGTTGATAAAGCGAATCTTCAATCTCTTTCAAGTCGCTCATTGGGTTCTCGCCACTCACAGCAACTCTAACTCTCTCGCAATGCGCCTTCATCTCATAATTGTTGAAAATAAATCTAAGTCCAGAGGAAGCAAGTAACCAATCGTAAAGACCATAATCGGCTGGCTGTTCGATAATTTCTTCAATAAATAACAAGTCTGCCAACTCACTCATTGAGCTAGGATCACTAATATTAGGAAGCTCAACGATTTCAACCGTCACGCCAGTCTTTACAATCGTTTGAAGGAGCCAGTCCGCCATATCTTGAAGCAAAGGAATCGTCATTTTAGGTCGCGTTAATACAACTGCCCCCGTCAAAACAGGAATGAGATTACTGCGCGTTAATTCGCTAGGTGAAAAAGACAAGTCATCCGTCACCATATCAGCATCAAACTCTTTACTGCTGGACTTGATAAACGATACCAGCCTGTCGAGTTCTTCAGGGGTTATGCCTGAGTTTTCTCTACGATTAACCGCAAGGTACGAAAGAGCATTAATAGTGGTTTCTTCCGCAACACCCGATTTATTGAAACTCAGGGTGTGATCATTTAAGCCTTCGATGTCGGTGAGCGTTACCTGTTCTAACAAGGCATTTTGAGCAAAGTAACCTCGGTGACGTTTAAGAACCAAACACTCTTCGCTCCAATCATCCAATGAGAAAGGTCCTGTTCCGATATAGGCACTGCGGCCACTCGAAAAATAAATACGCTTGCGACGATAAATAGACGCGTGTGGACTAGTCAAAGCATAGAGAAACATTGGGTTTGCGTATGTCAGCTCAATAGTCAGTTGTTTATCACCCACCACTTGAACATCACTGACCTGATCAAATAAAGACTGTACCGGACCTTCAATATTTTTTAGCTGCAACAAACATTGAGCAACATCTTTGGCTGTTAAAGTTTCACCGTCATGGAATAACACATTCGGTCTCAACCAAAAATGCAGAAAGCGCCCTTCCATCTTCCAATGGTGCGCGAGGCTCGCTTGGGGATTTCCATCATGATCTTGGACTAGTAGCGTATTGTAGAGGCTTCTTAAGATGTGATGTTCAGCAGTTCGGTATGTTTTTGCTGGCTCAAGGTTATCGACCCACGGATATTGAGTGATCAGTAAATGGTCATGTTGTTGATTGAACAGACTATGTTTTTCAGTCGCTAGCGTCAGTGCCTTTATTGCCGCATCACCATAGCTTTCTAGAAGACGGGGAATAACATTAAAGCCCCCCTGTTCTAACTGAAGCGCTAACACTTGTTCTAATGCTTCGGGAAAGCTGACCAAAATTCTAAATTGGCTAAGCTTCCCTCTTCCTTTAGACGGAATCCAACAAATCCAGCGATATTCCGATAAGCATTTAAGAATGATCGAAGTGTTTCTGCGAGAAGTCGATAGCGAGTGTTCGAGATCATCGATCGTTAGATGATACTCTTCACCTATTTCATACTTTGCAATAAGTTGTTGAAGTCTACGTAAGTTAGCGTCGTTCATTGAATTCCAGACTAGAGCTGTATGTCAAATGTCATTAATATCAGTATGAATTTATAAATTCAACTTTACACTGAAATATCTATCACAAGTTTTGGCTTTAAATATCAATAAATTAGATAAAAAAGCCTTTAATCACTCCGTTTTACTAGGGCTCCACTTCCCTTCATGAATCGCTGAATTGACGTCTCTTCTTGGTAGCCAGCCCATGGTTTCAAGTTCGGGCTTATCTTTGAAGTGGTCAACGTAACCAATACACAGATACGCCACGATATCGATGTTTTCTGGGATATCTAATGCGTCTCGCAGTGTTGAGTCGTGAAGAATACTCACCCAACCTAATCCTAGGTTTTCGGCTCTTGCTGCTAGCCACAGGTTTTGAACTGCACACACGGTGCTGTATAGATCCATCTCTTGTTTGATGGTTCTACCTAACACAACTTTTCCGGTTCGATTACGGTCGCAAGTGACGCAGATACCGATAGGCGATTCAACAATGCCTTCAAGCTTTAGACGCTTGTACATTGCTTGCTTTTCATCGGTAAACATTTCTGCCGATTCAGCATGCGCTTGATTGAAGCCCGCTTTAATTTGTTGCTTAGTTTCGATATCACGGACAACAACAAAATCCCAAGGCTGCATAAAACCAACACTAGGAGCATGGTGCGCTGCGGTTAGCACACGCATCAAAACGTCTTCCGGGATCTCATCAGGAAGAAACTGACCACGAACATCTCGGCGAGAAAAAATCGTTTTATATACTGCATCGCGTTCATTCGGCGTAATTTCCATACATCCCTGTCTTATCGTCGTCTTATTGAGTCAGTATTATCCAACTAAAGTGTCTATGTTACTAGGGCGTGTTGACATTTCGTGGTTAAATTTTGTTCGAGATAAAAGCGTTTTAATCGCGGCGAGGGAGAAGTAGCCTAGTCATTCTAAGCAAATCTCCCTCAACAAAGAGTAAAACGCTTTTAGCCGAACCCTTCGGGCAGCGTTTGCTGGTCATTTCTACTACGTTATCGGCTTCTCATGTAGGCTAGCTACACATCAAAGCCTCTGCCTTGTATAAATACCCAGCAACTCGTTGCAAAAATCAGCTCGAAAGATCAACATGCCCTAGTAGTACACAAGCAACATGGTAGAATGCCGCCATTAATCTTATCCTTGTATAAGATTGTTGAACCTTTCCATCGCTATTTAGCCAAATCATACCGAGAAACTTATGCCATTTTCCAAGCTTGGATTAAGCTCACCTATTGTTAAAGCCGTTGCAAAACAAGGCTATGAAAAGCCAACTTCGATTCAAGAAAAAGCAATTCCGATTGTGCTTTCTGGTAAGAACCTAATTGCTGCTGCACAAACAGGTACAGGTAAAACTGCGAGCTTTGTTCTCCCTATCTTAGAAATGCTAAGTAAAGGTGAAACACAACGTAAAAAACGTATTCGTGCTGTTATTCTGACACCAACTCGTGAGCTTGCGATTCAGGTTGAACAGAACATTACTAAGTACGCAAAATTCCTAAACCTAACATCACTAGCGATGTACGGTGGCGTGTCTTACCAACACCAGAAAGACCGTTTGATTGAAGGTGTTGATATTCTGGTTGCAACTCCAGGTCGCTTGATCGACATGTACGGACAACGTGCCGTTCACTTTGATGAAGTTGAAGTATTGGTTCTTGATGAAGCAGACCGCATGCTAGACATGGGTTTCATCGAAGACATCAACAAGATCATCGCGCGTTTGCCACAAAACATTCAAAACCTGTTGTTCTCAGCAACGCTATCAACGCCAGTTCGAGCGCTAGCGAAAAGCGCAATCAGTGAAGCAGAAGAGATTTCAATTGCCAAAACTGACGCTTCTAAAGCGAACATCGAACAATGGCTAGTTACTGTAGATAAAGACCGCAAATCTGCACTTTTAAGCCACATGATCACTGACGGCGAGTGGGACCAAGCGCTTATCTTTATCGAGACTAAGCACGGCGCGGCTAAGTTGGTTGCTCAACTTGAAAAGCGTGGTATCGAAGCGGAAGCTTTCCACAGTGGACGTAGCCAAGCGATTCGTGAAAAGATTCTGGCTGATTTCAAAAAAGGTCGTCTGAAATATCTAGTTGCAACAGGTGTTGCTGCTCGTGGTATCGATATTGATAACCTAAGCCGCGTAGTGAACTACGACATCCCATTCCCAGCGGACGACTATGTTCACCGTATTGGCCGTACAGGCCGTGCTGATGCATCTGGTGAAGCGATCTCTTTCCTATCGAAAGATAACTTCAAGAACCTGTGTATCATTGAAAAACGTCTTGGTCACTTGATTGAGCGTCGCGTTGTTGAAGGTTTCGAGCCACGCAAAGAAGTACCAATTTCAGTATTGAACTTCGTGCCTAAGAAGAAAAGAGAACAGCAACAAGACTAAGTAATTTCAGCTATAGAAAATGAAAAAGTCGCGTTAGCCAAAATGAAAATAAAACGAAGCCCATGTGGCTTCGTTTTGCTCTTAGAAATACATATAAAGTTGAGGCAATAAGATGATCACTCCTATCGCAACGAGATTAACCCGCGGCCAAGACCTAAAGCTTGAGATCCAAAGGTTAGTGACCACACACAACATCTCGGCAGGTTCTATCGCGTCGTGCGTCGGTTGTGTCTCTCAACTCAATATTCGTTTAGCTAATGCGAACAACACCAAGCTAATCACAGCTCCATTCGAAATCGTATCAGTGATGGCAACGCTAACGCCTAACCACCAGCACGTTCATATATCCGTTGCTGATGAAAATGGCGATGTGATTGGTGGGCACTTACTTGAAGGGACGATTATCGCGACCACGGCTGAATTGATTGTTCACCGCTACGATACCTTGACCTTTAACAGAGAGCATGACGATTCGACGGGTTACACTGAGCTCACGATCAGCAGCAACACGCAATAGAACAACACCACGCAATAGAT
Source organism: Vibrio tasmaniensis (assembly GCF_024347635.1). Taxonomy (NCBI): domain Bacteria; kingdom Pseudomonadati; phylum Pseudomonadota; class Gammaproteobacteria; order Vibrionales; family Vibrionaceae; genus Vibrio; species Vibrio tasmaniensis. Next base: position 1,026,461 of record NZ_AP025511.1, on the reverse strand, counting down.
CGCCCCATAGCAACACTAAGCGCCCCATATAAAGCGATACAACCAAATAGTATTAGGAAACACGATGGCTCCAAACTCCGCAGACTCCGTTATCGTTCTCGATTTCGAAACCACAGGCTTATCACCAAACATGGGTGACCGAGCGATTGAAATCGGTGCGGTTAAACTCGTTAACGGCGAAGTCGTCGACACCTTCCAGCAACTCATGAACCCAGGATTTCGTGTTAGCGGGTTCATTGAAAGCTATACAGGAATCAATAACCGCATGTTAAGCACAGCAGCCAGTTGCAGCGAAGTGATGGATGAGTTTGCAGACTTTATCCAAGGCAGCCAACTTGTTGCTCACAATGCGTCGTTTGATAAACGCTTTCTCGATGCAGAATTAGACTTTATTGGCCGAGACTATACGGGTAAGTTTGCTTGCTCAATGTTGATTGCTCGCCGTCTCATCCAAGATGCGCCGACTCACAAGCTAGGCGACCTTGTGCGCTTTAAGAATATCGACAACGACGGTACTTTCCACAGAGCGTTAGCCGATTCAGAAATGACAGCACGGTTATGGTTATTGATGATTGATGAACTGCAACATGATCACGGTATTCAACAGCCGAGCTTTCAACTGATGCAAAAAATATCCAAGACAGCTAAAGCCTCTATTCCAAAACTGCTAATGAGTAACAGAGGCTAACTCTCTGCGTTCGGCTTTGAGTTTGTCAGAAGGCTAGTAGCAAACAGCCACTAGCCTTAAATAGCTACTCTACTCCTGCAGTGATTCAAACGTTCCTTTAAGGCTTGCTAATTCACTCATGAAATAAGCCCACTGCTTATTAGTACTGCTTTCTACAATATCGACTAGAAAAATGGCTGACGTTTCCATGTTCTTGTTAAGCTCAGACTCAAGTCCTTCAGGGTAATAAGCTTCATTGTTCAGAAGCAAATTCATGATAATTGGCTGAGCGATGCGTAAGTCGCTTTTCTTTTCCATCAGTGTCGATAAATCTTGATAAGTATTATTTTGATATTGACGCCAGCTATCATTGGTATTTACCCACTCTTGGGACCAATCCGAAAGAATCTGTTTTTGCTCTTCCGATACCGCCCCTAACCACCGCTCTAGCCTATCTTCTATTCGACTTCGATATCGCTCTCTCGAGTCTTTATCATTCAATGACAATCTTTCTTGGTAATACTCTTGCTGCTTTTCTCTAAAGTTCTTTAAAAATTCGTTATCTTGTTCAGGATTAAGCTGCATGCTTAACGCGTAAATATCGGGAGAGAACTTATTAACGATTGAGCGAATATGATCTTTAATTTGGTCACTTTGCAGAACTCATATCAGAACGGTCTGTGTTTAAGATCACTTCTAATTGCAATATATACAGAGGTAGTTGAGTTTCTTTATGCCATTGCTGCAATAAGTCGAGTCGCTCTTCGAGCTCCGATTCCTGACCATTGGAGAGAGTTACAAAGTCTTCAATATAGCTAACGGCAAACCAACTAATATTGTTATAAGCGAACTTGGTCCCACAGCCTGAGAATAGAAAACAGCTTAATAAGACTAACCAACGACACTTTCTCATTACACCCTCTCACAACATTTTACTGAACGACGAATCTCTAAACGTTCTTATAACACTAGCTACAAAATCAGGTTCTCGTAAAACTTTCAGATAAATTGGGACTTTGCCTTGCTAAATAGGCTGTTTCGGCAAATGCTTAAAATAAAATTAATTAGCTGTGGTGATGTTATTCATTTCTTATTAATCATTAAAAAAGCAACACAACACATATAAAACGGTATATGTTTTGCATAACTTCAAATGATTAGTATTTGGGAGGCAAGCTATGTCCGCAATTCCTCATCATACAAGCGAGTTAGAATATGAACTTTGCTATTTTGAAGATGGGAAAATAATCACAATTGCGATATTTGCTAATAATCGACAGGAAGCGATGGCTTGGTATCTTAGCGAAGGAAAACATATCAATGATCTTTATTCGATCAGACCGGATGAATAGATCTATGGTTAGTAGCTTGGGTGAATACGCTTAGGTAATAACTAATTAAGTTAAGATAATAACCAATTGTGGAACACCCTTTACTGCATTGCCATTAGAGTGACACTTGCAGTAAAGGGATACATTCTCGAATTATTTCAGAATTCGGGCGCGGAATTGACGACCCTTCATTTTACCTGATTCGATTTTACCTAATGCTTTCTTAGCCATTGATCTTTCTACAGCAACGTAAGCACGCATCGCGAACAAGTTGATCTTACCTACTGATTTACCATCAATGCCACCTTGGCCAGTCAACGCACCTAAAATATCACCTGCGCGAAGTTTCGCTTTCTTACCACCATCAATCTGGATGGTTACCATGTTTGAGTAGTACGGCTTAGCGATTGGTTTAGCTGGCAACTGAGACGGTTCGATTGGCATATCCATGTACTCATCAATTTGAGCAACACGGTGCATCTCTTTTTCGCTAAAGAAACTGATAGCTACGCCTTTGCTTCCTGCTCGACCAGTACGACCGATGCGGTGTACGTGAACCTCAGGATCGCGAGACAACTCAAAGTTGAACACAGCATCTAGGTTATCAACATCAAGACCACGAGCGGCAACATCGGTTGCAACCAAGATAGAGATGGTTTTATTCGAAAACTGAACCAAAGCTTGGTCACGTTCACGCTGTTCCATGTCGCCATGAAGCTCGATAACACTGAAACCACGGTGGCTTAGCTCATCATTTACGTTCTGCACTTCTTTCTTAGTATTACAGAACACAACCGCTGACTCTGGTTGATGATGAAGAAGCATTAGCTCTAGTGCGTCATCACGAGCTTCAGTACCTTCAACCTTATAAAAGTGTTGTTGGATACTTGAGTGATCGTGCGTTGATTCAACCTTCACCATTTCAGGGTTATTCATGATGCGGTCTGCAACAGATTTGATCTGTTTAGGGAAAGTTGCACTGAACAATAACGTTTGACGATCTTTTGGTGCTGCTTCAATAACAGCATCTAGTGCATCTTGGAAACCCATTTCCAGCATGCGATCGGCTTCATCTAACACAAGTGTGTTCAACTCAGACAGGTCAATACGCTCTCTCTCTAGGTGGTCCAGGATACGACCAGGAGTGCCCACAAGAATGTGTGCGCCATGCTCTAATGAACCAATTTGTGGGCCCATTGGCATACCGCCACATAGTGTCAGCACTTTAATATTGTGAATGCCACGAGCAAGAGTACGGATCTCTTTTGCTACTTGGTCTGCAAGCTCACGAGTCGGACATAACACTAAAGATTGAACACGAAAACGCTTAACGCGTAGGTTTTGCAGCACGCCTAAACCAAAGGCTGCTGTTTTACCTGAACCCGTTTTACCCTGACCGATAACATCCTTGCCATCCAGAATAATAGGAAGACTTAACGCTTGAATAGGCGTCATTTCAGTATAACCAAGAGAATCTAACGTATTTAGAAGCTCTGGCTTAAGGGCGATTGAAGAGAATTTTGAAGTGCTCAATGGAAATATCCAACTGGTGAAAAACAGAGTGCATTATGAGTGTTTTTGAAAATTATTCCACCTTAATCACAGTTTTGGAGCAACATGTTAGGCGAATACAAAAAAACCAGCTGGGGTGCTGGTTTTTTACGTTGAAACATCTAAGTCTGTGGATAAATGCCAGACCCCAAAGGTCTCTATGGCACACCGTGGCCTTTAGATTCAACCCATACGCGGTACCACTGCTCACGAGTCAGTTCGATTTTCAGTGCATCAACGGCAGTCTTGACACGTTCAATCTTTCCTGAGCCAATAATCGCAATTGGGTTAGACGGTAAACGACGAACCCAAGCGTAAATTACTTGGTCAATGCTGTCTGCACCCACTTCTTGGCGAATTGCTTCTAGCTCATCACGAACGCGAATCGCTTGCGCTGAATCGCCACTGAAGATGCTACCACCACCAAGACAAGACCACGCCATTGGACGAATACGGTTCATCTGCAGTTGATCTAAGGTACCATCATGGGCAACTTCGAAGTTCAGCGGATTGATTTCAACTTGGTTAGTCACCAGTGGCTTACCGAGTCGAGATTGCAGTAAGTCGAACTGACGTGGTGAAAAGTTAGAGACACCGAAGTGCTTAACTTTGCCGACTTTATGCAGTTCAGCGAACGCTTCTGCTACTTCATCTGCATCCATCAGTACATCTGGACGGTGAATCAGTAATACATCCAGTTCGGTTACACCCAAGCGCTCTAGAGAATTATTTACTGATTGGTAAATATGGTGCGCGCTGGTGTCATAGTGATTGATCTTGCGATCAGGAGTGTGGTCACCACACAAGTTGATGTCGCACTTGGTGACGATTTGGATATCATCACGAAGGCTTGGCTCAAGCGCTAATGCTTCACCAAACAACTTTTCACATTGGTAGTTACCGTAAATATCCGCGTGATCAACAGTTGTGATGCCAAGATCAATGTGCTGCTTAAGGAAAGTCAGGCGTTGTTTCGGGGTCATACCCCATTCTGCTGTACGCCAGTATCCTTGCACCAACTCAGAAAGTTCTGGGCCTTGTGGCGCTGTCGTTACTCTTGCAACCATGGGTTGTCTCCTTTATCAATACTGAACGTATCCTAAGCTCGTTTTACCGAAGGCTCAACGTATAACAAATGGCAAAGGTAAACGCTTACTAAAAATGTGAGAGCCACAGAAAAACGAACACTTAAATAAATAATAGCTTGCTGTCTGCCCATGAGTCGCTCTCCCAAAAGGCTTGTTGACTCTAATGAATTACGAAACTATCTATAAATTTGAGCAATTAAAGACGGTTTAGTTCAACCGTTAAGTTGTCGCCATCACTACGTAACTGAACCCAAGGAGAAGACGAACTAGCAGACGATGAGTTAGGAACGTTCCATAAACTCACTTGATCGGATGAATGGTGTGGCGCATTGATAAATTCTATGAGCTGCTTATCTACCTCATCAAAACCAACGCCCTCACGGTTCGCTTGCTCAAGTTGAGCGACCACATCGAACTCATCCTCTCCAATACGAATGGAGCTGAGCGCAAAGCCATCTTGGCGAAGGTACGCCTGAAGCTTTGTGTAACTTAGGTTCGAATATGGCAGGTTCAAGCGAACCACTTCAATGCTTGAGTCACCCAGCTCCAGTTCAACATAAACATCCAAATCGTAATATTGAGAGAGGTCACTGCACAATAGAGTGCCTTCGATTTCGCCACAATCCATGAGATCGATATCGTTAATATAGTCTTGGGAACTCGGTTGAGTTGGGCTGCTATTAAATACCGTTCGCAACCACCAGCTTTCACTCGCTTGCGCAGAAAATGAAAAGGTACTCAGAGCCAATAACAAAGGTAGGATTAAGCCAGGAAGAGTTCTCATTAATTGTGCTTATTTCACGCGGTATGGAGCGTGTATTATACGTGACCAATCAACAAACAACCGCTCAAGCCACAAATTTTAGGCGAAAAAAAACGGGCATACATGCCCGTTAGATAAATTCTATCGCCAAATAACGTAATCCGTCACGTTGAGAACCATTACAGAACTAACAATACCGTTCCGACGATCCACATACAGCATAGCGCACCAATTATTTATAACCACCTTCTATTGCAGGCTCTTCAAGCGACAATCTAACTTTGTTACGTTGAATAGCTTCCGGTGGCAAGCTGATAAAACCGTATTGGTTCAACACGGCTTGATGCTCTTCAGACAGAGTAAGCCCCACAAAGAACTTCTCTTGTTCTGTAAAGCCTTTGCGATGTGCTGGAATATTCAGGTACATATAGTAAACCGTTGCCAATGGGTAACGACCAGAGAGAATCGTTTCTTTGTTTAGGTCGTAATTCACACCTAGGTTGTCGACCACACTTAACCATTTCACATCCGAGATTTGGTCGGAGTAAACCGTGTAACCAATGGCGGCATCTTCGTCTTCTATCTTGTTAATCAGATCCGGCAGATCCGCTAAGAATTGAGTATTCGCATATTCCCCGTCAGCTCCACATTCGACCCAACTTGAAAACGTGGTATGGCCTTGCAGATTGTGGTCGATAGCGAAAGGCAACATGTGTGTGTCTAGGCTTTCTCCGTCACGAGTGTCACTGCTTGGTGTCCATTTAGGATGTTTAGGATCGCTAGAACAACCAAACACATCGATAAGTTCAGCAACGCTGATGGATGTGGCTGGGTTATTCTCGTTCGCTAGAATCGCAATCACGTCAGCGGTAAACATTAGCTCAGTCGGTCTGTAGCCGTAGCGCATGTCGAACCTAGCCATCTCTTTGTCAGTCCACTTTTTAGAAGTAATACCAACACGTGAACGTTGCATGATCATCTGCTCTGGGACACTGTCACTCAACAAGATTTCTAAGTCAATCTCTTGGCTCTTAAGCAAGTCTTCAACAAGGCCCTGCATATTCGGCTCAATTGCGACCAAACCAATATCACTGGCGTCATTCGCCAACGTTGATACAGAAAAAAACGCAGGTACAGCAGCAAGCAGTAAGCTCGATTTATTAGATAGACGTTTCATTACTGGCCTCCTACTGAATCAATCGATGTCTTAGATTCAACATCACTATTGCTGTCGAGTTGCATCTCTGAGGTAAAGATATTCCAAGATGGATTCACTTCCATGCTCTCTGTTTTTAACACTGCAATGGTTCTACGCTTACGCTTGTGAAGGTGCTGAGTTAAGCTGGTTATCTGAGTAAATTCTTGTTCGAAGATTCGCGCCCCATCGATGCCTCTGTCAATCAGAGCGTCTCGAATCACGCCAGTCCTTTTCTTGGCCAGTGCTTTGTTATAAACGTTGGTACCTTCTGAACTCGTATCACCCACTAAAGTCACTGATGCATCTGGCTGTTCACCAAGCAAACGCACTAATTCGTTGAGAACGGCTGTGTGCTCTGGTTTAAGCACATATTTATCGAAATCAAATGCCACGCTTAAGACTTCAACGTCTTCGACAATTTTCCAGTTTGCACAGCCTTTAATGTCTACCGTCACACCTTCTGGCGTATCAGCACAAAGGTCTCGTTGGTTAATCACACCGTCACGGTCATCATCCGCGAGATCATCAATTTGATGGCGAGTCATTGTCGTGTCGGGCGTTTCTGCACACCCCATCAGCAAGATTGAACTAAGTAGCGCTAGTTTAAAATGTCTCATTACTTGTTCTCCCCTTGCCATTCTTCTGGGTGTTCAACCCTTAATGCGTAGGTCAACATGCCCATCGCGTTCAATACGCGGTATGCCGCTAACGTTTGATCGTATTCAGTGCTGATGAAGTTTCTTCGAGCCAAGAACACTTCCACTTTTGCATCGAGCACATCCAGCAAGCTTCGTCTGCCAACATTAAATTGTTGAATATAGCCAAGCTCTGCAATTTTTGCTGCATCCACGTTCTGCTGAAGAAGAGACTTTTGTTGTTCAAGCATCTTATAGGCGTTCCAAGCTAGCTGGGTTCCCTCTTTAACCTCACGCTCCGTTCTTAATCTGATTGCTCTTGCTTCTTCAACTCGCCACGCAGATGATTCCACGCGAGAGTCGGTAGAGAAGCCATTAAACAAGTCGTAATCCATCGTTAACATGATACGCGCATCTTCATCAACACCACCCGGTGGGTTAGATACGTTGTCATTTTTGTTGGCATGAAGCTCGAGTTTAAGCTCTGGGTAGTAGTCTCCCTTCTCGCGGCGCATCTCTTTACGAGCGGCATCAATATCAAGCAAAGAGGCTTGGATTTCAGGGTGATTCTCGACAGCCTGTTCAAGCGCGACCTGTGCTGAGCTTGGTAACAGAGCATAATCAAAACGGGGATAAACCAAGTTCACAGCTGGCTTGCCGACTAAGCGAAGGTACTGAGTTTGTAAATCAAACAGGTTGTTTTGAGCTGCGATCAGTGAAGATTGCGCCGTCGCAACACGCGCAGAGATCTGAGCCAGATCCGAATTGCTACTCAAACCTTTGCTCTTTTTATCTTGGATATCTTGATAGATCTCTTGGTGCTCTTTTACGTTACGCTTAGACAGTTCAAGTAACGTCTCTGCCTTGAGAATATCGAGATAGTTTCTCACCACATCTAACGAGACATTTTCAGCGCGCGAAATCAGAGTTAGACGCTCAGCTTCCGCTTCGAAGGTTAATCGGTCGACATTCGACGTCGTTTTAAAGCCATCGAAAAGTAACTGGGAAACTTTAACGCCAATTTCGGTTCGCGTTAGCCCACGGTCGTCAGTATCGAGTTTGCTTCCGCTGTTATAGCGCGTCTCTTCATAGCCTGCCGCCGCGTACAAATTGACTTGTGGCATATACAAACCACTTGCAGCATCTCCGTCTCTGACAACCGATTGGTATCGGGAGTATTGCGCCAATATCTCTGGGCTATAGTCGATGGCAAAGGCCACGGACTCTTCTAATGAGGCTGCTTGAGACAGCCCGCTCATGAGTAAGCAAGAAGAGAGTAAGAATTTTGAATGCATTACACTTCCTTTTATATTTATGCTTTAACCCACTTCATCGTTCGCGAAGTGAGTTTTCCTTAGCTCGTAAAATAGGTTTTAACCAATAACTCAATACTGTTTTTTCTCCGGTCAAGATATCAACCGCGACTTGCATCCCTGGGATAATGCTAAAGGCAGAGTTTTGTTGCTGGTCTTCGTTTAACTGAATATGGGCGCGATAATAGGCATTACCGTCTTCCGTTTGTAAGGCATCGGCACTCACATAAGTGACTTTGCCTTTTAGGCCACCATAGATAACAAAGTCATACGCCGTGAATTTAACGGTTGCGCCTAATCCATTGTGAACAAACGCGATATCTTGTGGAGAGATCCTCGCTTCGACAATCAAATCACTGTTTGATGGAATGATCTCAATAATCGGCTCGCCGGGACGAACAACACCGCCAATAGTACGAACGAATATCTCTTTCACCGTTCCGTCAACTGGCGCTAAGATTTGAGTTCGTTTCAGTTGGTCGGCAATTGCCTGTTGGCTTTCGTTCAATTGCGCGATTTTGCTGGCCACTTCATTCAATTGACCTTGTACCTTGGCACGAAAATCGAGTGCAATACTGCGGTGATCGGCTATCGATTCTGAGTAAGCAGCAATCTGTTTCTGAGCCGCCACTTTTGAGCTGGCAATATCGCCTTTCAGCTTGACCACATCACGGTTCAGTTTCAGCAGCTCAACTTCTGCAACCGCACCGCTAGCAACCACATCTTTCAACATGTTGCGCTCTCGAATAACGATATCGAGGCTGCTTTCTAAAGTCTGAATATTATTGAGCGTATCGACACGCGCTTGGTCTTGTTGTTCAATGCGAAGTGCCGCTTCTTCCAGTTCCGATTTCAACTGACCTAAACGTTCTCGATAGTTGGCTTTGGCGTTCATTAATGCCGGATGGCTCGATACATCGATGACAATATCTTGTGGCACCAAGACCACTCGTTCAAACCACTCTTTTGCATCATTATTTAAAACGACTGTCGACAGCTCCGCTTTCAATCTTAATTGCTGAGCCAGCAAGGTATCCGCTTGTTGAGCCGACTCTAAAAAAGCCGCTTTAAAACGAGTATCTTCTAACTTAGCTAAAGGCTGTCCTTTCACCACAGATTGACCTTGTCGCACCATGATCTCTTGAACCAAGCCGCCCTCTAAACTCTGAATGGTTTGTACAGAAAGGCTAGGAACGACTTTGCCCTCGCCGATAACCACTTCTTCCAATGTTGCCCACGTCGCCCAACCGATAATCGAGACAATGAGTAGAGCGCTTAGCCAAATCAGCTTACGAGAACGGAATGCCAAGTGGTTGTTGGTCCATTGAATATCATTACTCATGACGGCCTCCCTTCACCACTGAAACCGTCTTAATTCGACTCGCCCCTTTGGGTACACTTTTCTTCTGTAGAGAGAGGATATCTTTTGGCTCACCCTCAGCTACGATTTGACCTTTATCCAACACAACCACTCGGTCACACATCATCAAGAATGAAGATTTGTGTGAGCTGATCAGCATTGAAGTTTCTCTTGGCATACTTTGAAGTGCATTGAAGAACTGTATCTCAGCTTGATTATCAAGTGCGCTAGTAGGCTCATCCATGATCAGTAATTTTGGACAGCGATAAAGCGCCCTTGCGATTGCCACAGCTTGTCGTTGGCCTCCTGAAAGCAATCGACCACCCTCGCCGACTGGCGTTTCTAAGCCGTTACTCAAGCGCCCCATATAACCGCTCAGCCCTGACTGTTGCAGCGCTTGTCTTAGCTTTTCTTCATCAACGTTAGTCGCACCTAAGGTGACGTTGTCGTAAACACTGCCAAAGATAAGATTAGTGGTTTGTCCGACCCAACCCATTCCGCTACGCAAAACACTGGTTGGCCATAATTGCCCATCGATCTCTTGGTAAAAAGCTTGCCCTGTTGTGGGCAAATACTGACGAGCCACAATCGATAAAAGTGTGGTTTTTCCGGCACCTGCCGCACCGACAAGACCAACTCGCTCGCCCGGCTTAATATCAAGAGAAATATCTTTCAACGCTGGGCTTTGAGTATCAGGATAGGTAAACGTGACCTCGTCTAATCTGACTCCACCAGCAAAATCACCCTTGTCGATCACTTGGTGCTTAGATTCTTCTTGTGGTAAGTCCATGATCTGGTTGAGGCCTTCAACGGCTGAGCGTGTTTGTTGGAACCTCAACATTAAAAGAGAAAGTTGATTCACTGAGCTCGCAGCACGCCCACTCAACATCACCACCGCTATCAAGCCACCCATGCTCAGCAAGCCTTCAGAGATCTGATACACACCGAATATGATCAGAGTGATGGTGACGATCTGCTGACTCGACTGAATGGAATGAGTCACGATATTAGAGTAATGACGAGATTGAGTCTGCCATTGAGAGAGCGATGAAATCGTCTGTTCCCAACGTTTCTGGGTAATACCCTCAGCATTGTTTTGCTTGATATCCGGAAGGATTGTTAAGCAGTCAAACAGCTGTGCTTGTCTTTGGGTCGACAAACGTGCGGTTTCATCGAATGTTTTCTCGACTTTACCTTTCATCGCAATGCTCAGCACAATCAAGACCAACATGATCGCGACAGGGATAAACATCATCGCGCCACCGAGCCAGCCGATAAGGAATAGGAATAACAAGGTGAACGGCAGGTCGACTAAAGTAACCAAAGAAATAGAAGTGAAAAAATCTTTAACGCTATCGAAATCTTGAAGCTGTCTGGCAAATGCTCCTACTGATTGAGGTCGATTTTCCAACTTCATACCAAGGACTTTAGAGAACAGCTGAGATGACAACTTGTTATCAATATAGCGCCCAGCCATGTCAGTCACTGAGCTTCGTGAGCTTCTCAACACCCAATCAAATACAACGACAATACCTACACCTGCCGCCAACACCCACAGCGTATTAAACGCTTGGTTCGGAACCACACGGTCGTACACATTCATGGTAAAAAGTGGAACCACCAACGCCAGTACGTTGATCAAGAACGAAGCGATAAACAGGTCTCTGTACCAGGGTTTTACTTCTTTGACGACACGCCACAACCAACGGGGGTTGGACTTATTCTCGCTGCGTTCATGGGATTGAACGCGAGCATCATCAAGCGCTTGAGCACCCACTTGCCAAACATACGATTCGACTTGAGCAACCAATTCTTTTAATGACGTTTGTTGGTTTGAGTTGGTTTCGCAATCCAATACTTGAAAATCGTCACCGGAACCTTGAATTACAACAAGGGGACTCCCTGTCGCGGAATTAACCGCAACAACAGGGAACTGACATTGAGTCAGTAATTCTTTTTTTACGTGGCTCAGAGTTAAGCCCGATTTCTCAATGGCTCTTGGGAAAAGGGATTCATTGAGCCTTCCTTTATCTAAAGGTAGGCCAGACACTATTTTAGAAGGATGGTTTCGAACATTAAAATGCTCACATAGCCACTCAACACAACCTAGCCAGCTGTCTTTTTGTTCTACCAATCTAAACTTCCTTTTATAGACCGTACATCTAACTTACAGCGTTAAGTTTTTGTCATCTATCATTTGTTGTAAAATTTGAGCTTCTAGTGCAATGCCACTATCACCTTGAGTCAGGTCATTATAAGTAACATCAGTTAACAAGATATTTTGCCTAACATCATCGTCTCCGTTAGGCTTAATGGAAATCTTCACGCCCTTACCAGATTCTTCTAAATCTAGGTACTGTGTGGCCCCCAAGCCCGTCGTAATTCCCAAATTTCCAAGAATCCCAGAGAGGTCAATGGCGTCGGTATTTGGCGACGCATCGAAGTCTTGAATCACATCTAAACTTGGCGCCTCTGTACTGCCTAAGCCTGAAGATTCAAATACAAATTTATCTGAGCCTGCGCCACCAATCAGTAGGTCGTTTTCATCTGTCGCTGTGATTGTAGAATCACCATTAGCGACAAATTCAACCGATAGTGTTTGAGGTAACCCTACTGCCTGGTTGTTGCCTATCTCTGCAGACGGCTCAATCGTTAGATCAAATTGATCTCCACTGTTGTAGCCCCCTGTTATCGCTAGGTTAGGTACATCCGCTAAATCCACCACGTATTGACCATCAACCATACTTCCGTGTGAAAACGTCAAACCTGCAGGGATATCATATATGGTAATAAAGCCTACTTCTGAATCAGCAGGATTTACAAGAGAAAGGTCTAAACCAAGAGGAACCGAGCCACTTGCTTCAGCCACAATTGAAGAGTATTCAACGCTTAGTAAAGGCGCATCAGGTTCTGGTGTAATGATAAGCGTCATGTCTTGCGAGCTTGGGTCACCAATATCTGTAACTAGATTGCCCAACACCGTATTCTTGTCGACAGTTTGACCTGTAATCGTGATATCAAGATTGCCAAATGCATCGCCCGCAAAGAACTCCAACTTATTGACAGAGCTTGCCTTAACAAGAATAGTCGCCTGCACAATATCACCGACACGAACAAAAGAACTGGTTTCTGAGCCAATTCGAATTCGATCTAATCCGACTAACCCTGACGGATCCGAAGTTGCATTAACCGTTACGGTAATTGATAAGAATTCATCGCTGTTGGTTTCAAAACTATTGGCATCAAGTGGGATAGTAATGCCATCATCTTCACTTCCAGTGAGCTGTTCTGGTAAATCGAAGAACTCAACTTTATCACCAATAGGATTCACACCCACGGTAAATTCAGATGCAGTATAACGAATATCAGTCGTGCCAATTTCTTGAGTAATGGCTTCTAGAGACAGATTAATATCACCACTGAAATCTCGTGGAGGTAGAATAACGAGGTTGGCAAGCTGACTAGGATCGAGCTGCCACTCATAGGTAGGGTTTCCATCGAAGGTTCCGCCATCGGTGCCGTTGTTGGGAACTAATTCGTAACTATCTCCCACCTTGATTGCTATAACAGCCCCTTCAGGAACACCTTTCAGAGACAGCGACATGTTTTCAGAACCATCTTGGTCAATCAGCTCTGCGCTAAGTGATGACAATGAAATGTAGTTATCTTCGTCGCCAAGAACATCCTGAGTCACCAAATTCGCAGCATCTGCTACTGGTTCAACGGTGATAGTCACCACGGTCGTTTTATCTTGAGTATTCGTTTCTGTAACACAATCCGCTTTATCGGTGATGTTAGCTTTTACCGTTAAAGTAAGCTCGCCGCTGTAATGCAGAGGCGGCGTCACCAACACATCACTCAAACGGCTAGGGTCATTGACAGTCCATGTCCCATCGCCATTATCAACAAGTAACCCGGTGTCAGTAGGAGTTTCAGATAAGGTTGCGCCATTAGAAATGCTTACCGTTAGAGAATTAACGGACTCTTTGCCAGTAGCGCTATTTCCCTGACCTGTGATTAATTGTCCATCTTCAACGCTGTCGCCAAGAACAAGCTCAAGATTAAGGTCTGTCGCGATGTCTTCTTGAATGGTTGTGGAGTCTGTCGACACTGTAATGTCGTCCACAACGGGTAGAACTTGAATACTGATGGTTTGGTCTGTGGTTACTGTGTCACCATTACATGGAGAGGTTTCAATAGTCTTAATTGTAAAGTTGATACAACCAGAAAAATCTTCATCTAACCCTGTTAACGTTAGCTTGGATAAACCGTCCGCGGTAACGGAGTAACCAACAACTTCACCAGATGCATCGTATTCGGCAATCACGCCCGCCCCTGAAATCTCAACGCCCTCAGGCAACGAGTCAGCAGGAAGGTAGAAGGATATCTCGTTATCGGAATCACTCGCGACATTGGTATTTAGGACTCCAGTCAGGTCAATATCTTCACCTTCTGGGGTCTTGATCTCACCATCTGGTTGAATCGGTTTTGGGGGACCTACAGGATCGCAACTGCCTCCACCACTATCATGCCCCGTAATTTGCAGCGGGAAAGTCGCATTAATGTATCTCGCATCTTCCCCATCAATCACACGAGCTCGGACAACAATATCCAGTACCGGGGTATCACTTGGACTGGAAATGGTCGCATTATTCAAAATATAAGCGGCAAGCTCTTGGAAAGAGTCACTGGTTAGCCCGGCAGCAGATATAATCCAATTCCCAGAGCTATCTTGCGCGGCACCATTGGGGTGCTCAACAATCAACGAATAGCCGTCAGGGATCTCAATCAAAATGTAATCTAAGTATTCTGAACCATCGATATCCACATCGACGAATGTCACTGCGCTAGATATATCAACGGGGGTGCCATCCGTACTCTGCAACAGCTCTGCCGAACCTTCCAATCGAGTGTCTAGCTCTACACGCGCATCAACTGTGACGCTAATATTCCCAGAAATATCTTTTAGAACAGTCGCTCCTGTGGGCGATGTATCAGTCACTTCATAAGTGATCGGAATTGAGAACGTACCACTCAAATCTTCTGTTGCTGTTACAGATAATCTTCCACTGTTTAAAAGCTCCGATAATGTTGGCGTTGTGCTGTCCAATAGGCTCTCTAAATCTAACCCTGAAGCAGATACTTCAATAACACTTCCATCAAAGTAAAGAGTCAGAACAGCCGGAAGGCTGTCAATCACATACCCAGTTAAAGACTCACTGCCGTCAATATCTTGATTCACAGAGGGCTCAAGATTCAAACCAATTTGGCTGTCTTCAATACCTTGAGTACTGATGACCTGATCATTTTTCTGATCAACAACAGGAGCTAACTCAACTTTTAATGTCATTGGGAACTCATCAGTATCGCCATCTGGTTCAGTCGAAATTGCGATGACCGTTAACTCAAATCCCCCGCTAAAGTCGCCAACAGGCTTCAAATACAATTCTGCAAGCTGAGTATTAGAAACTTGCAGAACAGGACCTGTAACGTCATCGATATATGCGATCGTCAATGATACGGGCTGCCCTGTTGAATCAACGAGTAATGTACCTGTAGGGATGTTAGTCAACAGAATGTTGATTTCTTCAGACAAATCATCATCCGTGGTTTGAACCACAAAATCGAGTTGTATTAACCCATCCTCATTTAAAACCGATTGGTTGCTAATAATTTTACTGTCGCTGTCGTATTGCCAATGACCATTGCCACCATCTACAGCAGTGGGCTCATCGACGACCCCTTTAAGGAAAATATTGATGGTTTTGGTGTCGCTCGAAGCTTGTCCATTAATAGGAACGAGTGAATCCACCGTCGACTCAGTAGCTACCGCTGTGACTTTTATATATAAATCTTCAGTAAAAGAACTGATGTCTTCTTTAGGTTGAATATAAGCTTTACCACTAGCAATTGCCGCAGCAGTGACTGAGTAAGAGTTATTTCCTATTTTTGCGGTACCTTCCCCTTCGATAGACCAACCATCTTGAACCTCGATAATGTAGCTTAACGATTCAGAGCCATCAGTATCCGTAAGCACACCATCAATCACCTCATTCAATACGATTTTTTCATCTTCTAATCCCTTGTAATCTTTAACGGAAACATGGGGAGCATCAGCATCAGGTGAAATTTTAACCGTTACTGTATGAACGGTTTCGGCCGTTTTATCGGCGGGGTCAGCGAAGGTGTTTCCCGCTTCGGTTGCAATCGCAGTAATCTCAAACTCGAATCGACCCGCAAGGTTTTCATCTGCTCTGATTTCCATCTTATCAATTTGGCTTTGTGTGTATTCTTTGCCCTCTTTAACGGCATTGCCATTCAAAGTGATATTTAACCCATCAGGGATGCCACTAATTTTATAACTCAGGGTTTCAGAGGGTGTCGGCGAATCTTGATCAAACAACTGTGCAGTGATGTTTAATTTAATAGCAGTGCTATCGTCTTCGACTGAGCGATAGCTAAATACCGAATCTGACCAATCTGGTACATCAGCCACGGGTAATACTGAAACGGCAACGCTTGCGGTCAACTGCTTTGGAAGCGTATCTGTACTAATGACTGCATTAACGGCTAAGGTGACTGTTGAAGTGGTATTCGATTCGTTTAGTGCTGGACGATAAGTAAGTTGGCCATTTGGCCCAGTAAATTGGCCATCTATTGCGACAAGCTTATCGCCCGACAATGTCACTTTACCATCGACCACCTTAAGCAACTCGCCATCTAGATAGAGGCTTCCGCCGTTAAGCGAAGCTTCAGAAAACTCAATCGCAGTAACGGTTTCATTTTGGTCCACGTCTCCAGTGGCTACGCTCACCACGATAATTGCGTCGTTATCTTCCGTCGTTTCAGAATCTTCATAACGAATAAAGCCTTCGTTATCATCTAGGATAAGTGTCGCAGTACTAGTGACTTCATCACCGTCTGTATCTCGGACCAGGTACTTAATTTCATCCACTAGCCTAGGATCATCTGGATCGGTCGTTACATTAGGGTTAGTCGTTAACTGATATGTTCCATCAGATGAAAGAGTAAACTTGCCGTATATAGAAGAAGGCTGCCCAGTTACGGAGTCATTAATTAGATCAATCTCGATTAACGTGATTACATCGGTAAAAGTGTAGGTAGTACCACGATAGTCAAAACTCACAATGACAGCGCCATCGGCACCTGCGAACTCTTCTGTCAGGAACTGTCCATTTAGGTTATCACCCTCAACCATTTCAATTGATCCTGAACGCGCAACCGGAATGGCATCTTTCACATTCACTACATAAATAGTAGGGTCAGAACTGTCTCCGTCAGCATCGTTAACCGTCAATTCAAAATCAAGAGCCAGATTATTTTCGCCATTGTCTCCGTATGCGTGATCAAGCGGAGCATATAAGTCAAACTCTGTCTTCCCGTCAGTATTAAAACGGATCCGAAATACATTCTTGTCATCAGAATCTTGCCCGTAATACCAACCGTTAGAATCAACAGGTTGAAGGGAGATTACTTTTCCACCACTTTTATACAAAAGAGCATCAAAAGCAGCCGTATTTACCGTTACAGAAGCGACATCGTCAGAACCCTCAATAATACCTAAAGAAGGAGTCGAATCTTCAACACCAATTTGTTCGCTATCCCCCAATAAACCATCTTCATCGACAGAAATTTTTCCAATAACAGAAATCTTAGGGTTAGTACCATCGTAAATTTTAATATTCGATTCTTGTGTATCTCGTGACCCATCGGAGTCTATCGTCACGATTGAAGCCGGTATTGTAAGCTCGGTGTCCTTCGCCCCAACCCCATGATCAATAGACTGATATAGCTCTATAACAATGGTTACGCTTGTTGAACCTTTAGCTTCAAGACTAAAATCTTCTGGTAACCTTATTTTGAAAACCGCATCTCCGTTAGCAAGAACAGCGTCGAATGTACCGTTGCCGTTATCACGCCAAGTCAACGCTTCACCATTGCGGGTAACAGCAACACTATCGCTGTCTAGTACAGCTTGCCCCGTCTTCACATCTAAACCTAAGAAAACCAGAGGATCATTACCTGCCGTAACAGCCAAACTCACATTTGCGGTTGATCCAATTCCCGGCGGGGTACTATCAGCAATAGGAATTTCACTCAATTCAACTGTCCCAGAACCAATCGTGGGGTTCCCGCCATCAGTAATCGAGACGTTCAAAGTTAATTGCGTTTCGTCGTTATCATCATCTCTTGCAGTGACGACGAAAGGGATTTGATCCGTTGTGGAGCTTTGATCCAGCCCTTTATTAAGAGTGAAGGTATACGTCACATCAGAATCGACTTGGCTATCTATTGGAGGAAAACTAAGCGTAAAAGCAATGTTTTCAGCACTAACGGAACCAATGTAACCCGTAAGTAAATTACCATTTGGAGAAAGGGTATAAACTATCTGTTCACCACCGCTGAACAACAATGGCTGATCTGCCAAGTTGAAAAAGAGAGCGCCCTCGTAATCACTACCTAAGTTGAGACTAAAGACACCGGTACTAGATATAGTGCCGCTAACAAGGTCTGATTCATTTATCGAAACATTGCTAACACTAACCAACTCAGGGTCAGTTCCATCTTTCACAATCCATTCAAATCGACCTTCACCTAACGGCGTGCCATCAAGATCATTACCTTCAATGATCATTGGTAATGTAAAAGAGTCCTTCACTAGTTCGTGATTAAGTGGCTTGTTCAACACAAGCGTGACATTAGCCAACACATCATCACCACTTGAAGAGCCTGCTAACGTCAACGTAAAGATCGTTTCACCACCGACCTGCGCGGTAATCACTTTGCCATCGGCCGATAGTGTGTAGGAAAGCGGTATCAAAACCTCACTCGTGGTTATGTTCAACGCATCAAGTTGATTCAAAGTATCGAGATTAAACACCAACGAGTCTGGATCTGGATTATCAGAACTGCCTAAAACGGTGAATTGACCGACAACAGTTTGAACACCATCAGAGACATCCGTTTCGATGGTTGTTGCGCTACCACCTACAATTTGGCCAGCAGCACCATCGGTAATATTGATAACAGCCGTACCGTTACCAAAATCATTACTGGCGTCCCCCGCCACGTAATTAAATGTAATATTTTGGCTGATGGTATGATCAAGATTTCGATTCGCGCTAAAGTTCCAATGGCCATTTGCAAAAACAGTCAATAGACCTTCGCTAGTCGTAAATGAAACCGGAGAACTGCCAGAAATTGTCTTTGTCGTTCCATCCACTTCGACACTTTTTATGGTCAGTTGTGTATCTAGGTCGATGTCGTTATTCAGTACATTTCCAGAAGTGAACGCTCCCTCTATCACATCATAGGATTCATCGAAAATTAACGGCTCTGAATCCTTAATCACGATAGGCAAATGACCAATAACCAACTCAGTAGTTTTGTCTGCGTCAGTTTGGAGACCTTCAATAATCAACGCTGTCTGAATTGAATCCAACCCAGCATCTTGATCGACTACCGTGTGAAATTTGATATTTACGTTACTACCAGAAATAGCCGCATCGAATACAAGCTGACCATCACTTCGTATTCCGGTCAGGCTTTGTTTGTCATCTGAGACTGTGACGGTTATCGAAAAACCTTGAGATGTTAGCAACTCGGCTAGATTTTGATCTTCACTAAACGAGAGTTTTGCAAAATCAATACGAATATCCGAAGTTTGGGTTTCGTCGCCAAAAATTCCAATCACATTTTCCCGGAACACAACAGACTCAGGAAGGATAATACTCGGCATGTCATCAACCGCTTCATTACCTATCGTATTGAAAATTTTCGCATCAACTGTCCATTCAGAAGATAAATTAAGGGAAGAGACATCAATATTTTCTACAAGCCAATTGCCTGACGCATCAACAACGCCCTCAAACACAAGTGTCTCAGAGCCATCATTGACTTCAATATAAACAGGAAGCCCCTCGGCAACATTGGTCGTACCTTGCATCGTCGTAAGTTGACCGCCACGAAATGCCAAAATGCTAAAGCCATCAAGTGTATCAATATCGATAATTGGGGAGACAGTATCAATGGTCACTTCTCCCGAACTGTTGGTCGCCTTAGCCGGGTTTCCTGCAACATCGAGCGTTTCAGCGGTAACCTTGATATCACCATCAGCAAAACTTGTTAGATCTACACCTTCCACCGCCCAAGCACCATTTACAACCGTGGCTGTTAGTACAATCACATTAGTCGTGCTATCTGAGATTCGGATATTGACCGTTTGGCCTTCTTCTACATTTTGTACCGTACCAAAGAATTTAGCCGATTGAATTTCGAAGCTATTGAGAACACCGTCTCCGCCATCATCTACCGCTGCGGTGATGCTCGCTAACGTATCTTTGATAATAGTGTCGGTCGCTGATATGGGGTTTCCCGCTATGTCTACGGTGCTAGCAACAACGGTCAATTCGCCTTCTGCGAAACTTGAGTAATCTTGAAGAGTCAGAGTCCAAGTTCCACCGGATACTGCTGCTGTGTATTCTTGTGTCGCACCTTGGCTATCGGTAACAGAAATACTGATGGTTTGCCCATCTTCTACATTGGCAATCGTACCAACTAGCATCCCATTCGATATTTCAAATTGATTGTAAAACTCATCACCAAAGCCATCGAAATCGACATCTATATTGGCGAGCGTATCTTTGATTGTGGCATCATTCGCTGTGATGCTATTACCAAAATCATCGTTAATGACTGCGTCGACCTTAAGATCGCCTTCAGCTAATGAGGAAAGGTCAACACCATTTACAACATAAGCTTCATTATTGGTAATTGCCGTTGTGGTAACCGTGTTTCCATTAACATCAGTGATTGTGATCAAGACGGTGCGTCCATCTCGAACGTCGACAGCGGTACCATTAATCGTAACCGAAGGTACTTCAAACTGGTTTTCGTAACCGTCCCCGCCATCTAAAATATCGACTGTTAATAATGCGCTAGGTAAAAGTATGTCTAGATTACCATCGCTTGATGCTCGAACTTCCTCGACATAATCTGTAGGCCGCGTATCAAAACCAGCATCTGCAAGCGTTTCTTCTAAAGTAGAACGGACATAAGCAATAAAAGAAGCACTGGAACTGGGCTGGTCGCCCACAGAGCTTGGCTGATCAGGTGCGCTTGCAATGTTATTGACCAGTTCGGTGACCACCTTTTCCAACTGTCGTTCAACAACGGCTATTTGTGGTTCAGTGAGAGGCAGAGCCTCTTCTAGATTCTGAGGTTCAATCGTGACGACTTGTACACCTTCAACTTTTATCTGTGCTGACGGTAATTGAAGCCAAGTACCATCAGGGAATACCTGCCAGACAACACCACCGACTTCGATATATAAAATAGGATCCATCCTAAACCTCTTCCGTAAAAAGACTCTGATTTGGCGAAGACTTCCGCTTTATATCAGCAGAACAAATAAGCAACTAGCCCCTTATCAATACTAGCAAAAAACAAATCATTAACAGTTAATTTGATACCATTGATACGCTGTAAAGTAAACTGATATGCTGTGACTTGCATTCCGTTATGATTACCGCCTAAAAATACACCCCGCGAATGTGTCATAATGTTGAAATTAGTGAATAATTTACAAGGAACGTCCATGACTGCCACGAACTATCTCAACCAATTAAATCAAAAGTATCTTGCGACTCATAAAGCGAAAGAAGACTTCTTTTGGGATACTTATATGGGGATCAGTGACGACCATGATAGCTCGACACTCGCGCAGACCCAATGGACTGAATTTCTTAGCTCTGCCGAGCAAATTGCTGCTATCGAAACGCAACTAGCTACTATCGAAGAAATTCAAGCCCCTCAAGAAAAAGAGAGCACGCTGACCGGGCTAAATGGTTGGTTAGCGACCTTTAGATCTCACGCTATTGAGTCTGAGCAGTCACAGAAGCTTAAAGCCGAACTCATAAAGTTTGAGGCTGAACTGTTTGAGAAAAAACAGAATCATGTAATGACTTACGTGAATGAAGCGGGCGACGACACAGAAGGGTCGTTACCGGTTCTAGGTTCAGCAATAAGAACCAATAGTAATGAAAAAGTTAGGCTTTCAGCTCACCAAACACTACTAGGTTTAGAGCAGTGGCTGCTGGCTAACGGCTTCATTGAACTCATCAAAAAACGCAACCAGTTTGCTCAATCGCTGGGTTTCAAAACCTTTTTTGATTATTCCGTCGTTAAAACCGAGCAGATGACAACTGAGCAACTGTTTGTAATTCTGGACGACTTCGAAGCACGTACACGTGATAGCCATCAGCAAAGCCTAGTCAATTTGGCAGAGCAGAAAGGCGAGAATGCACTTCAAGCCCATAACTTTACCTACTCTTTTGCAGGTGACGTTATGAATGATCTCGACCCTTATGTACCCTTTTCAAAATCACTGAGACGCTGGGTTGAATCTTTTGGTCGCCTAAACATCGAATACTCTCAAGCGACATTAAAATTAGATCTGCTTGATCGCAAAGGTAAGTACCCTAATGGCTTCTGCCATGGGCCTATCCCATCTTTCTACGATCAAAACACTTGGGTAGCAGCTCAAGTTAACTTCACGAGCAACGCCAAGCCCGACCAAATCGGCAGCGGATACGATGGTATCAACACGCTGTTTCACGAGGGCGGCCACGCTGCGCATTTCGCTAATGTTAAAATGAACGCGCCTTGTTTCTCTCAAGAATTTGCACCAACATCAATGGCATATGCCGAAACTCAATCCATGTTCTGTGACAGCTTGTTGAATGACGCCGATTGGCTAAAACAATATGCCCTGGATTCAGATGGCCAAGCAGTACCTGACGAGTTAATCAAAGCCATCATAGATAACAAACAACCCTTCAGAGCTTATCAAGAACGCAGCATTTTAGTGGTTCCGTATTTCGAGCGAGCACTTTACGAATTGGCGGATGAGGATCTGATACCTGAAAAGATCACTGCTCTTGCTCGTAGCAAAGAGAAAACGATTCTGGGATTGGCTTGTAGCCCTCGCCCATTGATGGCGATTCCACATCTACTGTCGGATGAAGCCTCATGCGCTTACCAGGGCTACCTATTGGCACACATGGCGGTGTATCAAACTCGTGCATATTTCACCGATAAGTTTGGCTACCTAACGGATAACCCAGAGATCGGCCCTTTGTTAGCTAAGCACTATTGGCACCAAGGAAATAGCGTCAACCATAATGGGACAATCGAAAGCCTGACTGGGGAAGGTTTTAATGCCAAGTACCTCGCTGACGAGTGCAACTTATCGCCAGAGCAAGCTTGGACGATTGAAGAGCAAAAAATCAAACAACTGTCGACAAGAGAACGAGCACCAGTCGCTGGCTTGAATGCGAAGATATCGATCGTTGATGGAACAACCGAGTTGGCGAATAATGATAAGTCAAACCATCAGATGTGTGATGAATTTGAAAACTTTATCGTTGGGCAATACGGCCGATAGCGGGTGCTGAGCATCTGTAACCAAGGTTGAACCAAAAAACTCAAATGAAAAAAGGACGATATTTAATCGTCCTTTTTATTGACAGCATTGGCTCTACACAGTGACACAACTCAACCGAGTTTTAACATCAAAAACAATGTCGACAGAATCAAGACTTCTTAGTGATTTCCTATGAATACTACATATCTGCCCTGTCAAAACAATATAGAACTTTTCTGTTTTGAGTAAATTCCAAGCTTCATCAAGAGATTCAGCATAAACCTTGTTCTTGAGATCTTGTGGGCGAGTACCTGCGACTCTTCCATGTTTACGCGCCAGTTCAAATAGTCCATTTCGATTCGGTTTACATATAAACAGAGTGTCATTTCCGTAAATAACACCCTTGGCAGTAATGCTCTTAACCATTACATTCTCCAGATCATCATCCACTCATAACACTGAGTGACAAACCACATATCTGCTTGTGGATGCTTAAACGGCAAAAGAGAGAAGATGGTGTAACGACCGGGCATGCGACACACCATAGCAATCAGATTTAAAGTTCTTAAGCTCTCAAAGCTATTAAGCTTATTAAGCTTATTAAGAGCTTAGAAGTAATAGTAAGCTGCTGCGAATACGTGAGTTTCTTCGTCGTACTGTGCGCTAGTTGAACCAATACGTGTACCATCGATATCTTGTTTGATATCAATACCCATGTCAGCATTGTCTGCAATACGGTACATTGCCGCGATGTTGATGTAAGAAGCATCTACATCCGCTTGGCCATCAAGTTCATTGTTGCTAGACGCGTAACCCGCTGCGATTGTTAGGTCTTCAGAAACTGTGTAACCACCTGAAACGTAGTAGCCTGTGTTCTTAGCAGAATCACTCTCTTCAATCCAAGAGTTCATACCTAGTTTAAGAGCACCAACCTTAACGTTACCTGTTACAGTGTAAACTTCGAAGTCAGCTTCGTAATCACGGTTTTCGTAACCAGCGTATAAGTTGAAGACTTCTTGCTCTAGGCCAATGTAACCGTTCACACCTTTGTCGAACTTATCATTGTTACGAGAGTCTTTCGTTTCAAAGTAAGAAATACCGTAAGCGATACCGTTTGTCGCGCCTTGGAATTTAACCACGTTGAAGCCGTCAGAAGCATCACCCGCAGAAGCACCAAACTCGTATGTGTTGTCGCCTGCACCATCCACTTTATCTAGCGCTGTATCGTTTTCCCAACCGAATGAAGCGATACCGAAACCAGTGTCGAAACCTAACCATGCTTTGTCTACGTCAGCTACAGGGCCCGTATCGATACCGTTTGTCCAACCAGAAGTTGCAGCGTCATTCGCTGAAACGTTGTTGTCTGTCGTGTAGTTCACCATCATGTCAGTTTCGAAGTAACCGACAATACGGTTGTTACGGTAGTTTACGGCAAGAGTAAGACCCGTTGCCCAGTCATCGTAGAGCGCTTTAGAACCCGTGTCGTAGTAACCACCAACACCGAAAGAGCCTGATACTGAGAATTGATCCTTGTGCATTGAATCGAATGAAAACATATCTTCGTTTTGGCTGTTTTGGCTGCTTGTATTTACAGCGAAAGCTGAACTTGAAATGCTCGCAATCGCAAGTGCTACTAATGTCTTTTTCATGATAACCACTACCTATATATATTGATTCGGCCCCGTTAATCCGGCCTTTGGAGTGGCGCTATTGTTCAAAAACTTGTGTCGTAGATATACCGTAAAACTACTGGAACTTTATCGTTGGGATGAATTTAATTACATATTGATATGTCGCACTTATTATCTGAAATCGGGCTTTTATATTGAGAAGCGTAACCCAATCGTAAACCCAATATCGGTGCTGTTATCCATATTACGAATATTCTCTGTCATCAAGGCTTCTAAACTAAACCTATTTAATCGGTACCGATAACCCAGCACCACTTCATTAGACGGCTCTGAAAAATCAGGATCATCTTTCCCCCAACCTTGATAATTCAACGATTCAATGACCAAGCTATGATGAGCATCGAATCGTAATTCATAGCCTACAGCCCAACTTGAACTGTAGTTTTCTAAGAGAGCAGAATAGTCATCACTATTACGGTGAACTAAACCAATAGTGACAAACATATTGTGATGCGCTGATACATAGCTGTAATTCAGTTGAACACCTTGCTCAAAACTATTCCGCTCAAACTGCCCTTCTCGAACATTGTTGTAAAACAGAGAACCACCAGCAGAAACAGAAGAAGGGCCTTCGGAATACAACAATAATTCATTGTATAGCGTGACAGCATTGGTCAGTTGATCACCTTCGAAATCAGAAATATGAACACCCGAGTTATTAAAATCCATAGTGAATTGGTCTTGAGGAACTTCATCCCGACCATTTTGGCCAATATTAAATAGGTCATGAAAGCCCATAACAAAACTATCAAGTCCGTTATCTTTTGCTGTTACCACTCGATAATCCAACTCCACCTTCCATGTAGAGGATGCCTGCCATTGAACAGCAATATTCGATTGGTTTTGGTAGTAATCGAGACCATATACGTCGGTATGAGCCCAAATACTGGCTTGAGTATAAGAGGACTTGAATTCAACCGCCCCAACCTTTGCTGGTTGAGCACCACGGAGCTGTGTAGAGAGAACGTTTGAGTGGATCGGCGACTGCGAATACACAAACATTGGGGATGTATTCGCGCTAACCGTAGGGTGAACAAAGATCAGCATCGATACTGAAATGGTAAGTAAGGTTCTAAAACGTATCACAGTATTTACTCGGTTCGATAAATACTCAATGTTATAAGCAACACCACTCATTTAATGCGGGAAGTTTACTGCTTATCACCTCACCTTTTAGAACAAAAAGTTATATAAAATTAAATACAATAATCACCCAACAATAACGAGATCTTATCTTGCACTGCATCACTCGAACGAATATCCTCTTTGTTATAAATACAGTGAAATGTTGATAAAGGAAAGATGTGTCGGCCACTAACCTAAGTTTTGAACAATTGTTGATGAAGCAATCGACGACTCTCATCAATTGCGATCCTAACTGTTTTCAAGCTACTTGGTCAGAGGCAAGCTTTGACGTACTCGATTGGTTCGGGATAGATCGTTTAACACTCTACCCTAATTCAATGGTCTTACTCGAAGACCGGAAGACTTGTTCAGTATCGAAAGCGAACATACCTCCGGTCAATAAACAGAATCTCATTGGCGGCAACTATCTTGATTATTTAAAGCTGCTAAAGACCCAAAAAACTTATCTCGCGTTTTCGAAAGACGACCTCGAGAAAACTCAGAATTACGTATTAAAGCAGTTGTATAAAGAGGGGGGCCGATGGCACTGCATCATTCCTTTGCAACTCTTTAACCAACGTTGGGGAGCACTGTCTTTTACTAACTTTCACGACAACGATACCACCTTCGACCTCGAAGACATCCAGCGCTTAAAGTTAGTGTGTGAGCTTTGGCTCTGTTATTGGCAGCACTCAACGCTAGCTAGGACACTAAAGCAAAATGAGAATCTGCTAGAAGACGACAGTGATAAATTACTCTTACTCACCAAAAAGCAGACCAAGGTGCTGTCTCTTATTGCTCAGGGCTTTAGTGCCAAAGAGTGCGCGGATAAGTTGCACTTGAGTCCCCGCACAATTGAATCACATAAGTACAGAATGCTTGGATTACTCGATTTGAACAACCACAATGACCTTCTTCAGTTCGCGTTGCGCAATGGATTAGGCATTACAGAAAACCTGCACACAACGCGTTAAAATAATCTGTTGACCCTGTAAATCATTCTGTGTTCGATGACCTTCAACTATTTATATCTGAAGGGTCTGTATTTATGAAAGCTCTATATTTCTGGTTTAAGGACACTGGCTACTCGTTACCTTCACTCAGAGCAAATTTGATTTCGTCAGAAGAAAAGCCTTTTCGACTCAACATTGCATACGCCTTGGAGCGTTCTTTATGATCGTTAAGGTCATAAGATTTCTTTTGCAGTTGTTCTAAACACGAAGAATAAAAGTCTAACTGATCTTCGTGAATTAACCGATCAACTAACGATGACAACTCACTGGTGTCGATTTGTCGCTGTCTAAGCTCTTGCTGGATAGCGGTCAAGCCTTTGCCTTTACGAGCATATTTGAGCACTTCTTTTTCCAAATCCGCTTTCTCAGCCTTGATTTGAATATTACTTTTCAGTTCATGCCCTTTTGGGTGCTGGTCAATGGCGGCTTTCACTTGTTGATAGCTAAAACCACGCTTTTGTAGTGTCGCAACCAGCTTTTCACGGCTCATGGTAAAGCTTGTGTAATAATGGTTGATTCTGTCTATTAGGATGGTCTGTTCATCAATAGACTTTTCGAAAGACACCTTGTGAATCGCATCTGCGATAATCGAATCCGTAAGCCCTTTCTTCTTCAGTTTTTCGACAATGTATCGAGAGCCAAATTCACCAGAGAAAGCTTGTTCCACGAACTGTTCTGCGAACACTTGGTCGGATTTTAGGTACCCAAAACCTTTCAGGGTACCTAAGGTTTCATCGATCCATTCTTGATTATCGGTTTTCACTTTCAGCTTCGCAATCAGCTCACTTTCCGTCATATCTCTCTGGGTTAAATGCCACATCGCAGAGTTCATAACACTTTCAATTCGTGTTGCTTTTCTTACCGTAGTGTTTCTACTGTTCGTTTTTTTCTGTGAATCATCCATTCGATTTCAACTGTCCAGATTGAGCCTACCCCATGATAACGTAATTCTAATGCGGGTGACGTGACATAAAAGAATGAAGCTCAATATAATACCAATCGTAGTAAATAACTGTTCACCCTAGCTGGTTAAAACGCTCGATAACGACGTTAGAACTTTTGATTGTAGAATAACTACTTATCAAAAATTTCTGCCTTGTTCTCAAGCCTTTTTCCTGCGCTATTTCTGATCACTTACTTACTGTGATTGGTATAAACTGACAGCCAATAAAAATGGACGCTGATTCAGCGTCCATTTGATATCACATGAAGAGTTCGACTTAGAGTTGAACTTAACTTTTTCGTAATAGCTCTTTTCTAAATAGCTTTTAGTATTAGCTCTCTTCGTGATTGTAAATATGTACATCTCGTTGAGGGAATGGAATCGTGATGCCTTCTTCATCGAAGCGTTTCTTCACGGTTTCCGTCACATCCCAATACACATCCCAGTAATCCTCAGTCTTAACCCAAGGTCGTACGACGAAATCTACAGAAGACGTATTTAAGGTATGAAGCTTGATCATATGCTCTGGTTTTTTAAGTACGAGAGGATGCGCAATAATAATCTCGTTCAACACCGCTTTTGCTTTATCAATATCATCTGAGTAACCAATCCCAAAGACCATATCAACACGTCTCACTCGTTCTGCTGTGATGTTGTTGATCACGTCACCCCAGATCTTGTTATTTGGGATCACCAAGCGTTGGTTATCGATGGTTTGAACGGTCGTTGATACTAAGCTCATGTCTTTAACTGTGCCTTGAACCCCTGCCACTTTAACCATGTCACCCACATCATAAGGGCGATAGATCAAAATCATCAAACCCGATGCAAAGTTAGACAGCGTGTCTTGCAGTGCAAAACCAATAATGACACCCGCAACACCGAAACCAGTAAGTAACGGTGCAAGCTCTATTCCTATCTGAGATAGGGCGATAAGCAAACCGATAAACACAACCGCTTTCGATGCGATGGATACAAAGAAGTCTTGCATCAATACACTGAAGTCCATCTTCGAGTGCGAGACACTCTTACGAACGGTCTTGCGAGCCACATTAGCAATCAGGCGAGTTACATACAGAATCCCGAGAAACAGAGCGAGTTTAACGATAAAAGATGGGGTGTTTTCAAAAGCCCATGAGCTGAACGAACGTAACCAACCATCCAATAGATCTAACGCAACATCGATATCCAATACATCAGCGTTAATGTCGCCGGTGGTCGCTAATAAAATACGCTTATAAGAGGTAACATCAACGCCAAACGGCACCATCATAGAGATACTTTTCTCTAAGCTGGCAACCATCACACTGGTTCGTTCGCTGAAACGTATTAACTCCGTTTTTATCGTCGCCTTTTCGTCTTCACTAACAAAAGACAAACGACGCTCTAGATCTTGACGCTGCGTGTCTGTATATAAAATCGCATTAGTCAGATATTGAGAGCGAGAAACTAATGCGGTTTTTAACTGATTTTCCGCAGCTGACACATCAACACCTCGATCTTTTGACCAACTTAAGGTCTTAGAGAGTTGCTGATAGTAGTCATCCATCATACCAATACGTTTTTGAATCAACAGCTCAAGACGTTTCTTAGCATCTCCATCAGCCGAGCGGTTTTCCTTACTCATAGAGACAATCTTAACGTCATTCAATGACAATAAGTGCTGTAAAAGCTCAACTTGCTGGGCAAGAACAGCGTCTAAACCTTGCTTCTTATCAGATGATAACTGGGAGGAGATCTCTTTACGTAGCGCTTGGTTTTTACGCCTTAATATATCTTCTAAAAACGGCTTTTCAGCATCGTGGGCTGTTTCTAATGTGGCTAGGTCCAACATTAGCTGGTCTTGTACTTCTGCTATTTTATCGACACTTTGCGCAAAACTTCCAAATGCGACAAACGCCAACATTAACAATAGACAACGCCAAACCTTCATCATACTAATTCCTATTATTGTCTAAATTGACCCTATAAATAGTAGTAAAAAGAAGATGGATAACAAGCATTTAAACGTATGTTGTGTTAAAACTTTGCAAAATATCAGTCCGTATCTAATATTTGAGAGTTCCAATCCCCGCTTATGACCTGTAGAGTACGCAACCAACAAAAAAACAACGGTCAATATCTTCACTTAGGCATATGCACTAATCGCCTTAAACTCGATGTTGCCACACAGCAAGAGAGCAAAAAAATGAACGACGAACTTGATGTTATTGAGTCTCTAGAAGAACTAGAGCGATTCCTAATTTCTGTAGAAGATGGCGGTTTAGGACTTGAAGGTGTTGAAGGCGTAGGCATGGCGACCAACAATTCAGACGGTCGTCATTTCGTTGCAGTATTCAACAGCAGCCACAAAGTTTTACTCGCTCGCTGGATCACTAAAGAAGTGTTTGAAAATGGTAAAGACCTAGTTCGTAACGGCCCTCGTCGCACTCATTAAGGCGTTCAAATAGAGCCTAGAACATTAAAGACTAATAGATTGAGCCCAATTAAGTTTCTAACGAGCGATTGGGCTTTTTTGTGTCTGCTGTTTAATTGATCTTTTTCAAACACAACCACACTGACCTCTCATGTATGCGTAGCTGGCGCGCTTAAAACGTTACTTTGAAACCGTCACCTTGAAAAAGCATCTTGGTTAGAAAAAACCACCTAGGCGAGAAATAGTGTCAGTTGATGAGAAAAACGGCGGTCAGATAAAAAGAACAAACTATTATGAACTTAAGCCGATACTTGATGCCTCACTCGCTAGGTTTGGCATTTATTCATCCCTTTTTCTTTGACAATTTTATGACTTGTAGCTCAGAGCAAAGTTATCTAAGCTAGCCACAATTCTACAAGCTCGCTTTAGCTACTAACTATTAACTGATTCGATTACTGATTGATTTGCTGAATACACCATTACTTTTCTTATCCAAACAAAATCGCCGACAAAAGCATTCGCTTTGGGCGCTGTTCCTTACCGGACTGGTTATCGTAACTTGTCTGGCGAGTACTCTGTCTGCAAACAAAGTAACCTCTTCAGCTTCCTTAATTGGACAATCAATACTTGTCGGCGCAGAAACCAGCCACCCACAAGCAATCGTCGCATCTTTCGATAAAATGTCTGAGCTTTATACTAGCGTTTTTGGTTCAGAAGCATCTAAAGCTCTGACAACACCAAATTCAAGTTCATGCAGCCTGAGTTCAAAAATGCTGACCTTTGCCGCCCCGAAAACCGGTTGGCTGATTCCATTCGTTTTACTTATCGCTGTTGCATTCAGCTTGTCTCCTCACATCTCGAGACTATCCAGTGAGAATCATCGCTCTTCTCGACCTACAAAACACCGCTTACACCTAAAGCACTGTATATTTAGAGAGTAAATAACCGGGCTACTACACCCTTTTATTTATTTTTTGGAGATACATTTGTGTACAACACACTACTAACTAAGTTTGTCGATTCGTTGGCATTCTGCATGCGTACATGCGCGAAAACGCTAGTCACTGCCCTTTTGGTTATGACGTCATTTACTGCTTTAGCACAGACGACGGGCTGGCTCAGCGTGCCTGAACATCCACCCGTCAAAATGCGAATGATGTCGACGGGTGAGCAATCGGATGACGGTTCTAAGATTCAAACCGTGCTGGATGTCGTTCTCGACGGTGATTGGAAAACCTATTGGCGTAGCCCTGGTGAAGGTGGTATTCCACCTAGTTGGGACTGGTCTGGTTCAACAAACATAGAGTCGGTAGAGTGGCGTTGGCCGATCCCTAAGTATTACGAACAGCTCGACGTAATGACGTTAGGCTACAAAAAGCACGTTAGCTTTCCTATCACCATAACGTTGAAAGACAACACGCAGCCTGCGGTATTCAGAGCCTCCCTCTCCTTCCCGTCGTGCACCAATATTTGTGTTTTGACTGACTATGACATCGAACTGCCCATTGATCCGCAAACTTTAGAGCTCGATGAAGAAGCAATGTTCTTGTTCAATCAAGGCATGAGCCAATCTCCACGAGAAGCTAACCGCACTTCAGTGAACGGCCTGTTCTGGGATAAAAGTAAACAACAACTGGTGACTCAGCTAACAAGCAAGGAAGGCTGGGATAAACCGATGGTATTGATTGATGGACAAGAAGTGCTTGATGACTTCTTCTCTCCACCAACCGTCCACATCACAGACAATACGATGACCGCAGTATTCGATGTGAGTAACTGGTTCGGCGAGGTCGACTTAACGGATCGCACAGTGAGTATTACCGTTTCAGATACTAACTTTGCCGAAGAGATGACCGCGCAAGTTGGTTCAGACCCGATAGCTTACCAAACAAGCAACAACAGCTTTCTAGTGATGCTTGGCTTTGCGTTAGTAGGCGGTTTAATCCTTAACATCATGCCGTGTGTTCTACCCGTGTTAGGGATGAAGCTAAACAGCATCATTCAGAACCAAGGTGCTTCAAATCGCCACATCCGACTCTCATTCCTAGCATCTGCTGCCGGTGTTATTACTTCGTTTGCGCTGTTAGCTCTAGGCATGACCGTTCTAAAAATGGGTGGCAATGCGATTGGTTGGGGAATCCAGTTCCAAAATGTTTGGTTCATCGGGTTCATGCTGATCATTACCCTACTGTTCTCAGTTAACCTACTCGGTCTATTCGAATTCAGGCTTCCGTCAGGCTTAAACACTTGGATGGCAACCAAAGGCGATGATTCCCATTCCGGTCACTTCATCCAAGGCATGTTTGCGACACTACTGGCAACGCCTTGCAGTGCTCCATTCCTAGGAACCGCAGTGGCTTATGCTCTGGGCGCAAGTTACCAAGAGTTGTGGGCTATCTTTATCGCACTCGGCATTGGTATGAGCGCACCTTGGTTGATCTTCGCGTTATTCCCAAGCCTAACTAAATTGCTACCAAAACCGGGCGCGTGGATGTTCAAAGTTAAGTTGGTATTCGGCTTAATGATGTTCATCACCAGTCTGTGGTTAACAAGCCTACTGAGCCCATTCATTGGCAAGTTCCCAACCATCTTGTTGTCACTGTTTATCGTCGTTTCAGTGTTAATTTGGATTGGCATGAAATTAGGACGCAAGGTACTGATTCCTATCATGGCAACCACAACCTTGGTATTTGGTGCTGCATTGATCGTCGGTAGTGTTACCGCTGATAACTGGGCAACGCCAATTGTCGATAACCTTGATTGGCAGAAACTGGATGCGAAACAAATCCCTCAGTTGGTCGAGGAAGGAAAAACCGTCTTTGTCGACGTGACTGCAGAATGGTGTATCACCTGTAAAGCCAACAAAATTGGCGTCATTCTTCAAGATCCTGTCTACAGCCACCTGCAACAAGAAGACATTGTTTTGATGAAAGGCGATTGGACAACACCAAGTGAAAGTGTCACTCAATACTTACAAAGTAATGGGCGATTTGGTGTGCCATTTAATATCGTTTATGGCCCGAGCTATAAAAATGGTATTCCATTACCCGTGATTCTAGACAGTGACACTGTTATTCAAGCCATCGACGCTGCGAGATAATTGATGAAGACGCCCAACAATGAACAAAAGCCTAGCTCTGCTGAAGATAACACT
The DNA here is from genome assembly GCF_024347635.1 of Vibrio tasmaniensis. NCBI lineage: Bacteria > Pseudomonadati > Pseudomonadota > Gammaproteobacteria > Vibrionales > Vibrionaceae > Vibrio > Vibrio tasmaniensis. The sequence goes on along the minus strand of NZ_AP025511.1, from coordinate 992,769 downwards.
GTAAAGGCTGAAACCAAAAAGCCAAGCCGTCTTAAGAAGTGGGGAAAGGAACTCGTTTCAATGATACTGATCGTTGGCGTGGTTTCGTTTGCCATGGATTTTTACCACAGCAGAAGCATGCCTCAAGGAGACGCGATACCAATCGTAGGTCAGTCGATCCAAGGTGACGATATTGATGTTATCGAGCTAAGCAAAAGCGGTAAGCCCGTTATTGTCTATTTTTGGGCTACTTGGTGTAGCGCGTGCAAATTGGTGAGCCCGACGGTTAATAGCTTCAGCGACTCCCATCAAGTAGTTTCTGTCGCACTTTCATCTGGCCCAGACGAACGTGTTCAGCGCTTCTTAGACGCCAAAGAGTATGACTTCCCTGTTATCAATGATCTCTCTGGATCGATCAGCAGAAGTTGGGGAGTCAATGTCACGCCAAGTATTGTCATCATCAAAGATGGAAAGATCAGCAGTATCGCAACCGGCGTTACTTCCCCTATCGGCCTGTGGTTAAGAACCTACTTTGCATAACTCGCTCACTAAGAAAAACAGAGCAGAGCAAATGAACCGATTAAAGCCAATTTAACAAACAATAATACCGTGAGCGCGACCCAAAACGCGCTCACGATTATCAAGAATTAGAGAATAAATAACATGAAAAAACATCTGATAAGCACACTGATTTTAGGCTCACTAATGAGCACCAGTGCGTTCGCTGAGTTAAGCACAGAACAAACTCAGCAACTTGAAGAAATTAATCAGTTCCTTAAGGAGAATCCTTCTACGATTTCAGGGCTGCATACCAGTTTAGAGCAGTATGTAGCAGGCCAAGCGCAAGCAAAGAAAGCTCAAGCGGAGAGTCACGATTGGTTGTATAACAATGACACTCACCCAATCACGGGCAACCCTGACGGAAAATCAGTCATCGTTAACTTCACTGACTACAACTGCCCTTTCTGTAAACGCTTAGAGAAAGGCTTAGTGAAATTAGCTTCTGAAAATAGTGATATCAAAATCATCAATGTGTACTTGTCATTTAAGCAGCAACAAGTAGATGGCCTTGATACCAATGCGGCTCTATACGCGATGAAAGTATGGAAAGATAACCCAACAGCCTTCCCTGAAGTCAACCGACTGCTGATGGCAAAAAGTGGTAGCCACACAAAATCTTCACTACAAGCTGTGGCGAAGAAAACGGGAACAGAAGCCCAGTTGGACACAACAGATGAACAAAAGAACGCGCTAATGACCAACCATCAAACCTTTAACGCTCTGGGTTTAACAGGAACACCAACGATGATGATGAACGATCAGGTTCTACCGGGTTATGTGCCTTACGATCGACTAAAAGACATCGTGGATGATGCTTTTTAATCAAGTTTAGATAGAGATTCGAAAGAGTAGAGAATAAAAAGCCGACTAGCGTAACTCATAGTCGGCTTTTTCATTGTTTGAATAAAGTAAATAGTCCATTTATCTTCAATCTAGATTTAAAGGTGAATTGAATCCTAAAAACCACCAAAGCTAAAAAGCGTACATTCTTTTGTCCGTAGATAATTCAAAACAGTACTCTGCGTGCTTTCTAAGGCATTCAAACACTTCTCGGTCCAACTTATAATTATCAACTTGGTCCGTTAATATCGCTAGAGTTTCTTCCAGTGTCATACCTTTACGATAGGGGCGAGACTGGGTTAATGCTTGGAATACATCGACTACAGCAACAATTCTACTGGGTTGATCTAAATCTTCAGCCGTTTTACCCATCGGATAGCCTGAACCATCTAACCTTTCATGGTGATCGGAAGCCCACTGACACACCTGAGGCGAACTAAATAACTCCTGCAGCGCGAATCGCGTATCCGTCGCATGGCGTTTAATACAACAGTATTCTTCGTCAGTGAGCAAATCTGGCTTATGAAGAATGTCACCAGGGGTTTGCAGTTTGCCAATATCGTGAACTAAACCAGCTAAATAGAGCTTTCTCTGCGTTGTGTGTGAATAACCAAGTTGTTTAGCTAGATATTCAGAAATTTGCCCGACCTTCAACGAGTGCTTGAAAGTAAACGAACTTTTGGTATCAACGACATTAGCGATAAATTCAGCAAAGGCAACAGTCTCATCCAGCGACATTTGTTGAGAGAAAAACGGCACAGCCTCGAAGTTATCTCTCATGTTCTCGATGTAAGGGATCTCCATCGAGAACCAAAAGTCATCCAGGTCGACCAACTCACACATGTGCTGCACAAGGTTAGTTTCGAACATCTCACCCGCTTGTTCAGTCAAACGCTCAATAATGTTCGCTTTACCATCTGGAGTTAAGTTTCCATAACGATCAGAAGCGGTTATGCCATATAGATAGTCGACTCTGTCAGCAAGCATCATGATTGCGGCTAGATCCTTCTCTAATTCACTGATATGCACACTTTTTAGATCTAACCAAGAAGTATGATGATAAAGCACGGGTTTAGCGAATATAGAAAGAACAGGGCACTCCTTTAAAATTTGGTAACCCTTTTGGCAATGGTAATAAGTTGCGTCGGGGAAAAATCCCGAATTTAGTCGACGCTGCTCGTCAATTTGCGACACTCCACAATCGTGAATGAGTCCTAACGAAAATGCGAGTTGCGCTTGTTCCTCTTCCCACCCCACACTCAAAGCACACCGATATGCGATGTAACCGACCCTCTGCCCATGATTTTTGCTTTCAAAACCGACGTTATCAAGCGCCTTTGCAATACCAAATAGAGCCTTTCTTAGGTCTACTGTTACCTCTTGGCAATGTTGATTCATTAATTAAGCCTAGAATTATATAGTTTTTATATATTTTGGCTGCTAATACTAATGCATGACTAACGATCATACCCGCAATTATTATAAGGTTTAATATGTTTCGTGATAGATCTAACGTATCACGAAAAACCCGTGCCACAAGTGGTTGCATATTAAAAATTGTGCGACATTATTACCCGCCGACCAAAAAGACACTAAAATCATCAGCCAAAAGAAAAGGGAAAACATGTTTAAAACAGTTATCGATGAAGAGTTATCCATAGCTCTGGTTGAAGAGAACTTTGCTTCTCATTACGCGGAAATTTCACAAAGTCAGAATGAGTATCTAAGCCAATGGCTAGCTTGGCCGCCACATTGTCAAACTGAGCAGGACTTTAGGATCTTCATCCAGCGATCGCTACATGATTACGCGGAAGGCAAAAGCATGACCTGTGCGATAGTGTATAAAGGCAATATCGTCGGTAACTGTAGCTTTAACACCATTGACCACAGCAAACAGAAAGTCACGATAGGCTATTGGTTGTCTGAGACTTACCAAGGTAACGGGATCGTTACACGCGTAGTTGAGAAGCTCATTGATATTGCTTTCAATGAGTTAGACATGGAAAAGGTCGAAATATCAGCTGCAACTGGCAATCAGAGCAGTCGAAAGGTTTGTGAGCGCTTACATTTCACATTAGAAGATATCATTACTCGCAATGAGAACTTGAATGGTCGTATCGTAGACCATGCTATTTATGGCCTGCATCGTTTAAGCGGCAACAACACTTAGGCCTGAGTTTTTACTTAGTAAGTTTTGCTCATCGGTAAGTGAATGATAATAATAAGCCACGGCATTCAACCGTGGCTTTCATTTTTCACGAGCTTAGCAAGCCCTTTATAGAACCAATTTACGCGGTCTTTGGAATCAAGATACAGAACTTAGCACCACCGCGATTGCTATCGCAGATCCGAATGTCCCAAGAAAGCTTTTTAGCCGCTGAAATCGCTATCGCTAGACCTAACCCTAACCCACCAGTTGCTGATGCTCTGCTAGAATCTAAGCGAGAAAACGGAAGGAATACTTCTTCACGCCTGTCCTCCGGTATCCCAGAGCCATTGTCTTCAATCAGAACCAGCCAATTTTCTGAGTTCTCGTCCAGAGTTACCCAGACTTTGTCTTGTGTGTAATTCCCAGCGTTCTTAATCACGTTATCAAAAACCAAACGCGCCATCGAGCAATCACACTTAATTTTGCACTCTAGCTTTACTTTGGACTCAAAAATAACATTGTCTAACTCCGAGTAACGGATTCTATCTAAACAATACTCGCGAAGGTCAGCTTTCACTTTAACAAGCTCGAAGAAAGAGTTGTCCATGACATTCAATTTCGACAGCATGATAATTTCTGACGTGAGGTCGTTGATATCCCCGATGTAGGTATCAATATCATCGAAAAAAACCTGATGATGCTCTGGTGCTTCTCGCCTTAAGAGATCCGTCGCCAATTGAATACGGCTTAGCGGTGTACGAACTTCATGTGGAATCGCTTGAGCAAATATATGACTTTGTTTTACTTTGCTCTCAATCTCCTCAGCCATGAAATTGAAACTTTTGGCTAGCTCAGATACTGGGTGTATATCATCTACCTCAGAGCGAGTACTCAGCTTCCCTCTACCAAACTGCTTCTGTTTCTCAACAAGTAACTCTATTCTTTCTTGAAAACGCCTCACAGGTAAGTAAACACTTGCGCCAATAGCGAAGATAACGGCCAACAAAAGCCCAATAAGAAAGTTTCTTTCTGAATCTTCATACCATTCAATTTCTGGTGAGAAGAAATCGCCTACCTCACTGAACGCAAAGCTAAACCTAGAATTGGGTAGCTGAAATACTGCCGAATAGAGATTATTTTCACTTAGGTATACCGGTACACCATTCAAGGTGGTAAATAACTCGCATCGTTGGCACGGAGCCTCTCCCGACCAATTCTCCAACAGGCGTAAATTGAAAATATAAAATTGCTGGTAGCCTGTTCTGTCGAGTTCTTTATATAGTGAATTTTCTCGGTTGTGTTGACGAACATACTGCTCAGAAAAGTAGATTCCATCATTAAGGAATATTTCGATCTGGGTTCGCCGCATGTGCCCTTCACCAAGGTTCCAAAACAAAAATATCGTTGCCGACATCCCAGTCACGATCCCAAGGTATAAACGAGTAAACATAGAAACGGATTTAAGTTTCACAGCAATAGACTTATACAACCAGCATATACCCCTTATTGCGAACCGTACGGATCAATTGTTTGTCTTGCGCGTGTATACGCAGCTTTCGGCGTAACCCTGAAACGCGCATATCTATAGAGCGGTCGTTGAATGCGTAATCAATGCCTCTAAATAGCTGGCAACATTGATCTCGAGTAACAACTTGACAGATGTTACTAACAAGAAGATTTAAGATTTCAAATTCAGCAGAAGTAAGCTTAAGGTTCTGTCCATATAACGTAGCACTTTGAGCTGTACTGTTGATCACAATTTCACCTTGCTTTTCAACAGTCGCGTCAGGTTCAACAGTAACAGGGGCAGCTCGACGCAACAGTGCTTCAATTCGCGCCAATAAAGCGTGACCACGAATGGGCTTTGCAACGTAATCATCCGCACCAAACTTAAACAGACTGACTTCACTCATTTCATCGGCAGAGGCCGTCAATACTAAGATAATTCCATTGTAAAATTCACGAGCCTGTCGGCAAATCTGTGCACCGCTCAACCCCGGAAGCATCAAGTCCAAAAGAACGAGATCGGGTTCAATATTGCGGATCGCTTCAATTGCCAAATCTCCCTCATGAACAACGCTAACATTGTAACCTTCAGCTTCGAGGTAAAGCGTAGTTAAACGCGCTATCGCCTGGTCATCTTCGACAATCAGTACTTTGGTTTTCGACATTTCTATCACCAGCATTTATTAAAAGCGAGGGCAGTATATATACTGTTCATATATCATCAATATTGTTATTAAAGTCACCCACTTACCGTACGCAAAACATATTAATCGTTTTTGTACATACACGTTTACAAACCATCGTTCATCAACAAAAATGCTCACTTATTGATTGATTTTTAGTCAAAATCGAAAGGACTTAGACTCTTGAACGCTTACATTTGCTTACCTTCTTACGCACGCTTACATTAAAAGAATTTACAAAATTCATTCAAATCAACTTGCTAAACATTAATAACACAATAGTTAGTAACACTTCAAATCAACAAAATGACAGATTTTAAAACCGCGATCGTATTCTAAAAAATTGAAGAAAACGATTACTTAACCCATCAAATAGCATGTTCCATTATCAAGCTCTCTCCCCTCTATTAAGTAAAGTCTTCTTCAAGTAACATTTATTCGGCTAATCATTCACTCCAATAATAAACAACGGTGACTTACTGATTAAACAAAAGTCACTTTGTCACAAGGCCACTTAAAGATGAATAAATCGCTTTTAATGTTACTGACCATAACCGCTTTGTTGGCAACACGAGTCACCGCTGCTCCTAATAAACATGAGGTGATGAATCAAATCAAAGCGCAAGTAAGCTCTTGGATAGATATTCAAGTTACACCACAAAATAGTATTATCCAAAAGATGGTCTTCAACTGTAATTTCTACCTAACAACCCCAAGCATTAAATCTCCAGATGGCAGCGAAAGCAGCTCTGGTTCATATCGTTTTTATTCACATAATGGGGTAGTCGGCGCGATGACTGAACCTTTCACTACTCAACCCCTTCCAGAATTAACAATGTGCCTGAAAGAAGACTTCATCGTCACTAACCAAGATCAAGCCCAATTATTATTTGAAGCAATTGAGACGGTATACACAAATAATTCAATGTTTGACGATCGCTTCCCGAAAGAAATAATCAAGAATTCATATGGTTGGCACTTCATCAACGGTGAGATTTTTGGTGACAAGAAAGGTTATGTCATCGAAAGCACCTCTGAAGGAAAAGTGACCAAAATCATCCGTTCACTAAGCCTTTAAACGCTGTTTTAAGCACTTTATTTTTCTTTAACACAACTTCCTCGTTGCAGTTAAAAGTTCGTGTTCAATTTGCTAAACGATCTACCGAAGCATAAGCCCGGTATCGGTAAATCAACCAAAGTATGAGTCTCTCGAGTTCAATATGATGACCAGTTACCAACCTTTCGAATATCTAAAATGTCCTATCTGGATATATGACATTGATAATAAGCGAATAACCTGGGCAAACAGCAGTGCCCTCCCTCTTTGGGAGTCTGAATCTCTATTTGAACTGACCTCACGCGATTTAGGTGTTGAAATGTCGAAAGCGATCGAAGCAACGCTTGAAGAATATCAAAGACAATTTCAGCGAAATCAAAGTGTAAAGACTTGGTGGAACTTCACCCCAAAATACATTTCTAAACGCGCACTATGTCTTTTCTCTGGAATCCCATTACCCGATGGCCGAACAGGGATGCTAGCGCAAGTCATCGCAGAAGAAGAGAGCTTAAAACGCGATCTCACATACTCTGATGGTTCCAACCTCTCTCTTTTATTCAACAAAGAGGGAGGCGTAGTGAGTGCTAACTCAGCTTTTTCTAAAAACTACGGCTCACCGTTTAGTTGCCTGTCCGACTTTGTTTCAAGCGAAGAAATTGCAGACCAATGGCTGTTTTCCGCTCGAAACGGGCGCGACATTTTGGAAGAAGTCAGCTGTAAAATTGAGAATAAAACTCATCACTTCGATGTTCATGGAAAGTGGCTATTTGACAAGAATGAACTGCTGTTAAACCTGACCTGTACCACCAAGCAAAAAGAAAAGCTGATTAAAGCCCGATATAACGCCGAGCACGACTGTCTCACTGAGCTCTACAACCGCCGCGGGATCACCAAAAGGCTCGAATCGAGTATTGCCTGTCGATCGCCCTTTGAATTGATGTTTGTGGACCTTGATGGCTTTAAGTTGGTGAATGACACTTATGGGCATAGTGTTGGTGACCAACTACTCAAAAAAGTTGGCAAGCGTCTTAAACAGATCCTCGACGAAACATGCACAATTGGTCGCTTTGGTGGTGATGAGTTCATCGTTATTGCTCACGCCCGAAAAAATCAAAATATCCCGTTACTCTGTTCTCGCATTATCGATTCTTTGAACAAAAGCTTCCAAATAAAAGGAATTGGCACCTTATCTGTAGGTTGCAGCATCGGTTCTGCTCATTTTCCAGATAATGCCACGGATAAAGAATCATTGTTAAAGCAGGCCGGAATGGCGATGCATGTAGCCAAAGCCAATGGTCGGAACCGCTTCCAAACCTTTACTCCAAATTTAGCGCAGATTCTGCATCGGCAAATAGAGATACGCCATAGGTTAACTCTGGCACTAGAAGGTGATGACCTCAATCTTCATTACCAACCGATAATGGACACCAATAGCAATAAAGTTAAAGGGTTTGAAGCCTTACTAAGATGGTCGGATAAAGATCTTGGCAACATCAAGCCTGATGAATTTATTAGCCTAGCGGAAGAAACCGGACAGATAGTTCCACTAGGAAAGTGGGTCCTTAATTCTGCACTTAAGCAACTGTCGATATGGCACCGAGAATTTGATGACGAATTGGTAATGAGCATCAATATCTCGTGTATTCAGATGCACACTACTTTTGCCGAGCAACTATCGGCAATGCTCAACTTCTACAACATACAACCTAAAAGTATCGCCCTTGAGATCACTGAATCCTCAATGATCTTCAAACACGGTGAAGTAAGACAAGCATTAGACGATATTTCAGCGCTAGGCGTTGAGCTACACCTTGACGACTTCGGCACTGGCTACTCCTCACTATCTATGTTACATGACTTGCCAATTAGTACCGTTAAGCTAGATAAAAGCTTCGTCCATGGCACCTATAAAGGGAGCGAAGCGATTGTCCAAGCCACCTATGCTATCTGTGACAAATTAGGGCTAAAACTGGTTGCAGAAGGTGTCGAGACCGAAACGCAAAAAGATTTTTTAACCAGTTGCGGATATCAATATTTACAAGGATTCTTGTTCAGCAAACCTATCCCACCAGATGAAGTCGAAAGCCGGTTTTTGTCTATTAGGGAACCTGAATCATAAAGGTTTACTTATCAAACATTACGATGATTTATGAAGGTGCAGAAACGCGCAGGCAGTAATACACCTTGTATCCGTTGGGCTACAACTTGAATCAAGGCTATCTGTAAGTAGACCTAGTCACTCGGAGGAGTAATGATCTCCTACCCCATTTAAATATCGATGAGCCCCTTTTCTTATTTAATTGCCATTGATCATACAACGACTTGAGAGCCCACAAGGACGTAGGCCTCAAGTCCCCTCCCCACCAAACATGCTTTATCCAAATATAAATATATCCAATCCATTTTCATAAAATCCTTGCCAATTCGAATAAAAAGGATAGTGTTATACACATGTATATCACCATGCAATTTTAATTATGACCGAATGGAAAGACGACCAACCGATCTTTAGGCAGCTTGCCGCCAAGATCAGTGACCAAATTCTTCAAGGTGTTTGGTTAGAACAACAAGCATTGCCCTCTGTGCGCGTGGTTGCTGCCGATCTCAAGATCAATCACCTTACTGTCATGAAAAGCTATCAGTTACTGGTGGATGAAGGCTTGGTAGAGAAAAAACGCGGCCAAGGCATGTATGTGTCTGAAGGGGCGCTTCAAAAATTGAAAGAGTCTGCACACCAATCATTCATCAACACACAGATCCCAGCCATCGCTGAGACGCTAGGCATCATTGATATGAGTGTCGAAGAACTCGTGAAACAGCTAGCACAACATATAAAGGACAAGTCATGAGTACTTTACTTTCCGTGAAAAACGTAACTAAAACCTATTCAAATCAAGTGGGTGTCGAGAACATCAGCTTTGAGTTAAAGCCAGGGCAAGTACTTGGTCTGCTTGGCCACAATGGCGCGGGTAAATCGACTCTGATCAAATCACTGCTTGGTGGGCACAACTATCAAGGTGAGATTGAAGTAAACGGCTACCACCCTATCCACCAGCATGCAGAACTCATGCTGCACTTGTCGTACATCTCAGATGTTAACGTGTTACCAGAGTGGATGACAGTAAAGCAACTGCTTCGATACACCCAAGGCGTTCACCCAAGCTTCAACAAGCAAAAAGCAGAACAGACGTTAAGTAGCACCAACATTAAGCTGTCTTCAACGATCAAACAGCTTTCTAAAGGGATGAAGGTACAGCTTCACCTTGCAATCATTATCGCGACTGACACTCAAGTGTTGATCTTAGATGAGCCGACACTGGGCTTAGATTTGCTGTACCGCGATACTTTTTATCGCCATCTACTAGAGTGGTTCCACGACGGTGAACGCGCGATGATCATCGCTAGCCATGAGGTTTCAGAAATTGAACACCTATTAACGGATGTATTGATTCTGAAACAAGGCCATTGTGTGCTGCAAAAGAGCATGGAAGACATAGAGAGCGACTATTTCATTATCGATGTCGCAAACAACCATTCAAGCGAAATCCAGAAACTCAACCCACTGACCTCACAGCCTGGGCTAGGAACCACTAAGTGGTTATTGGAAGGCCAATACAAAGCGCAAGTTGAATCATTGGGTAACATCTACAACGTTGGTCTCGCAGACCTATTCCTTGCAACACAGACGGAGAAGGCATAATGCATCCAAGTTTTTACATGCTAGAAAAAGAACTGATCGAGCACAAAATTAACACTCGATTGCCTCTGTTTGTCGCGTTATGTGGTTTCTTACTGTTCGTTAGTCTGTTTTTCAATGGCGCAGCGCAACATGAGTTTTTCTTTGAAATGCAAGTGAATGGTGACGTGAGCGATATCCATAGAGAGTTCGCACAAGACCTCAACTCAGTGATCTACTTTGGCGCTGGCCTTATTTCACTGATACTTTCGACGCTTTACATCCCTAAAACACTGCGTAAAGAGCGCCAAGAAGGCAGTTCGATGTTTTGGAGAAGTATGCCAGTATCCAATGCCATGACTCACGGCGTGAAGCTAGGCTTCGGTCTAGTGGTTATTCCGGCTATCTGCGCGCTATTAGTTCTATTCGCTGACTTCTTGTTTTGGGTACTGAACGTTTCAAGCGAACAACAATTGGCATTGATAGTAGAGCAGCAATCACTGTTTTATGTGCTGAGCAATTGGTGGGTGTTCTTTGGACGAATGATGTTAATTGCGTTAGTTCTGCTGCCATTAGCAACGGTTACTCTGGCGATTTCACAACTGGTGAACTCTCCATTGCTTGTCATTTTCATCTCAAGCTATGCGATTAAGTTACTCTCGGTCGCCGTATTTGGATTCTATGGCATCAATGACTTCTTCTCTCTCATCGCATCACTACCAATAAAGGTACTAACGGCAAGCAACCCATTCAGCGCGATCGCAGAAGCGCCGGTTTTGTCTTTGGGTATTTATGTACTGATTGGTGTTGGCGGCTATCTGCTGAGCCTAAAGCTGAACCGAACCGATGATGTCAGTTTGAAGACGCTGTTCCAACGATAGAGTCACTTATTCTGAAACCTAAACGGGTAACCAAATCAGATATCAAAATCTAAATCAAAGCTTCTGAGAAATCGGGAGCTTTTTTGATCACGACTTTGCGATACAGGAATGGGAAACAAGGACAAAGGATCTTAGTTGGGAGTAACAGAGTGAAGAAACAAGAGAATCTAAGAGGAGGTATTAATGAGCTGACATTGAATTGCATTGTTGTTAATGCCTGTCAGCTCTTTGGAGAATGATTTCTTTAGTCGCCGACCAGATGAAGGTCCTTGAGAGTGCTAATGAAATCGATTTGTTGCGTTTTACATTTGATTAAGCTTTTCAGCTTTTTGTTTTAAAGCTTTACGATTTAAAGCTTATTTCTTTGAAGCTTCTTTCGCTGTGTCTTTCCAGTATTGGATGCGAACGCGATGAAGCTGTGCTCTTCTCATTTTTTTCATAAGGGATATTTCCTTTTCTTTAACTGCTCTTCATGAGCTATTTTTATTGCCAACCATTCGAATCTAACGGTGTTTGATGGCTAGTTCAATGATACAAGTCACAAAATTTATAGAGTTTCGAGTACCATTTACATCAAAGTATGACCTAGTTATCAACTATGACTCAGTTCAATCCTATGAGCCGCTGTTCGAAATTAAGGTTAGTTCTCTAAGATGACAAATTCATTTCAGTATCAATACAGTTCAATGATACTGATTTAATAGACCGGACTAACACGGATTTAGTTCCAACGTCTTATTTTTTATTGCTCACATCGCCCCTAAAGTTACGCCGTAACCAATACTATATTCAATGTGACGTATAATCGCCACATCAGCCTATACGTCACAACATCAAAATGGGATTATGTTTGTAACGGATAGGGCTTTTTATAGAATAAAGCAGTAGTGAATAAAATTAAATGGACGTAATTATGAGTAAAGTAATTCTGCAAGGGCATATTCTAGTGCCAGACAACGACCTAGAAGCCGTCACACAAGCCTTGGTTGTCCACAAAGAGCTGACACTGGAAGAACCTGGCTGTATTGTATTTCGAGTAAGCCAAAGTTCACTTCAACCTAATCGCTTTGAAGTGTATGAAGAATTCACTAGCCGAGAAGCATTCGAAGCGCACCAACTGCGAGTCAAAGCTTCTGAGTGGGGTGACATTTCGAAGAACGCAAAACGTCACTACCAAATCACCGATGTTCCTACATCATAATGATTGACCCGCTAGCCAACCGTATCATCACATTGATCAAACAAGATCCCTTACGAATACAGGTTTTAGACTGTGTCGCTCAGCTGGATTTTCCGCAGTGCTATGTTGCTGCGGGCTTTGTGAGAAACCTCGTTTGGGATCACCTACATGGCTATGCCTCCCCGACTCCACTCAATGATATTGATGTGATCTACTTTGATCCCTGCGATACCTCTTACGAATCGGATCTTCGATACGAGGCTCAGCTTAAACAAAGGTTACCCGAACTGAATTGGCAAGTTCGCAATCAAGCCTGCATGCACGCCAGAAATGGGGATGAACCTTACCAAAGCTCATTGGATGCGATGAGTTACTGGCCAGAGAAAGAAACAGCAGTCGCCGTAAAGCAAAGCCTGACAGGGGAAATCGAGTGTATTTCGTCTTTTGGCTTAGAGAGTTTGTTTGATTTGCAAATCACACCCAACCCCAATCGCAGCCGAGACGTGTTTGATCAAAGAGTCCAATCCAAGAACTGGCTAACCCATTGGCCGAAGTTAACGATTAGCCACAGTTAACTAACAGTCGAATTCAAAAGCTAAAGCCATTGACTAAATCGAGCTAGTTCAATTTCACTCGATAAAGCGGATTAACTGGCTTATCGACAAAGTATGACCAAATATGATCGTAGACGGCATGTTGGTTGGGGAACGGCGCAAGTGCTTTCGCTTCCTCTAAATCGCACCAGCGGTACTCTGTATGTTCGTCATTCAGTTCAATCGCTTGGTTGGGTGGGCATAGCACCGCAAACACAGGGATTAGCTGAATCACATTCACGTGAGCCTCGTAAAACTGCTCCAGAAACTGCGCGTTATACAAAGCTTCCACTTTAATTTGGGTCTCTTCTTCAAACTCGCGCACGATAGCCTGCCAGCCTGTTTCACCTGCTTCAATCGAGCCTGCGACATGGCACCAAAACTCGCCCTTCACACGCTTCATTAGTAGCATTTTCATTTGTCCGTCGATCTCTGAAATAGCGACACCGGAGACAATCGAAGTATTGAGTGGAATCATAACGTTACCTTAGGTTGAACAAGAGGGCGGCAAGGCTACCACCCTTCGTTTGTGAAGTTACCTTCTATGATTAAAAACGAGAAGTTACTCATCAATTAATGAAGTTCAAGCCAAAACTCATGAGTTCAGTGTTAACCATCTCGCTTAGCTACCCAGTAATAGAACCATTTCTTATTTGAGGCGCTTTTCGATAAAGAGTAGAATCGCCGCCTTGTAGTGTGTTTAAAACCTTTAAACATACACAGTAGACTCACAACCATTTATCACCACGATATAAGTATTAATACGACTATGCACTCATCAAAACCAACGCACGACTCAGAAAACAACCACACACCTGAGCATTGCTTCACTCGTTTTCAACAGCCGATCGAGTCATATTCGTTGCCTGAGCGTTTCACATTCCCGTTCTATTATGAACCGCATCCACTGTGTGAAATTGCCTCTCATCAGCTTCAACAGTATCTAGAAACGCAAACCGATTGGCAGCATGACTTCGGACTGGATTCTGACGCAGGCCGTGGCAAAATGTTTGGTGTGTTACTGGTGAAAAGCCCTGAAGGTGAGCTTGGTTACTTCTCTGCTTTCTCTGGAAAAATCGCCGACCAAAACCTACTGCCTCACTTTGTGCCGCCCGTATTCGACATGCTGAGCAGCGACAGCTTTTTTCATCAAGATACGGCCGATATGATGGCTGTAAACGCTGAGTTTAAAGCGCTGCAAGCAAACGCTGAATACCTCGAATTGTGCGAACAACTGGCACAACAGAAAGCACAAGCCGAGCAAGAGATCGAAGCTCAACGCCTATTGATTATTGAAGGCCGAAAAACACGTAAAGAACGACGCGAACAAGGTAAAGAGAACCTTGATGAGCAAGCTTTCGAACAACTGAATAATGAGTTAAACAAAGCTAGTGTTGCCGACAAGAATCAGCAGAAATATCTTAAGCTCAACTGGGAACAGATCCTAAATGAGTTACAAATCAAAGTTGATATATTCACTAATCAATTAGCTGAACTCAAAGAGCAAAGAGCACACCTTTCTCATCAGCTTCAGCATAAACTGTTTTCACAATACGCTTTCCAAAATGCGGAAGGTAACATTGAGGATCTCAACCAGATCTTTGAAGACACGCCAAACAAAATACCACCAGCAGGTTCTGGCGAGTGTGCAGCACCCAAGCTTTTGCAATACGCGTATTTAAACGGTTACACACCATTGGCACTGGCTGAATTTTGGTGGGGTCGTTCACCGAAATCGGAGATCCGTAAACACAAGAAATACTACGCCTCTTGCCAAAGTAAGTGTGTACCGATTTTAGGTCACATGATGAAAGGCTTAGAAGTCGATCCCAACCCATTACTAGAAAACCCAGCAGAAGGTAAAGATCTCGACATCCTGTTCCAAGATGAGCACATCGTGGTGGTACATAAGCCAGCAGGTTTTCTATCTGTTCCGGGCAAAACAATTAAAGACTCTGCTTACACACGCGTTCAAGAAATGCACCAAGATGTTGAAGGGCCATTTGTTATCCACCGTTTGGATATGGCGACCTCTGGAATTTTGATATTTGCTCTTACACGACGTGCGAACAAAAGCCTGCAGAAGCAATTCATTACTCGTGAAGTTGAGAAGCGATACGTAGCAATGATCGAAGGCGTTCTAGAGCAAGATGAAGGTTATGTTCGCTTACCGCTGCGTGGTGACTTATACGATCGTCCACGTCAGATTGTCTGCTTCGAACACGGCAAGCCAGCTGAAACGAAGTGGGAAGTGATTGAGCGAAACCAAGACACAACAAAGGTTTATCTGCACCCGAAAACGGGCCGCACACACCAATTACGTGTTCACTGTTCACACGAAGAAGGCCTTAACATGCCTATCGTCGGTGATGGCCTATATGGCAATAAAGCTGACCGACTGCACCTACACGCAGAAAGACTCGCGCTGCACCACCCTGTGACCAAGGAATGGATGGAGTTTCAGTTCGACGCTGAGTTTTAAACCTCTCATTAGTACCAAGCTGTGAAAAAAGGAGTCACAACCGCTTGTGGCTCCTACCTCTTTTGGGTATATCTCCACGCTTATTGCACTACATCAAGGTTCACTTTCTTGTGACGAGTAGCATTCGCCTCTTCTTCTTTCCTTGAGGCCTTTGATATGTCATCAGCTGCTTTGAATATACACCCCAACACAGCTACTTCTCCCGTGATCGCTTCGCAAACACTAAGCTTGAAACCACTATCAGACAAAAAGCCAGACTTAAACTCGGCAATGCTCAATCTGATTGAAGAAGTTAAAAACGAACTCCCTCTTTACGAGTCGGAGACGTTTATCTGTGGGCCAAAAGGAAACTGCTCGGGTTGCTCTAAGAAGCTGCTAGAGATGGTCGACAGTGAGTTGATGTACTGGGAACACAGTATTTCAATCGGCCAAGGACCAAACTTCGAAGAACTTCGCCGTTTTGGCAAACTATGCAGCAGTGTAAGACGCGGCTTAGAACGCAATGGCTTGGTAGAAAAGCGTCCGAGAAAAAGGTAGCGGATAACTCTCATACCTATTTTATTTAATGTAGAGGCTCGATTTGACCGTTTATATTTTATCCGGTCGAATTATTGGTACAGCCAAGCATTAACGAAAATCATCGGATAAAACAAGAAACCGCATCTGAAACAAGTACTTATCGAATCTCTCCACACACCCCTTGAATTTATACCAAATTCGATATAAACCCTACCCAATCAATAGCATAGCGGCATCAAGTCAAAATAGTTAACCTCCCGTCATCCATTAATTCAGCCACAGAGTAACCACTTAGGTTCAATAAACGTGGTTTATGACAATAGGTCTACTATGAAAAAAAACACTTACCTTTTACTCACTATCCCTCTGATATATTCCTTCAACGCTTTAGCGAATGACGTAAGCGAAGTTGAAGATATGTCAGATCCGTTGGCGGTATTTACTCAGGTGGGTGCAGGGATCACCGACAAAGGTATTAACCTGAAAATAGGACAAACCTACGATACAGGAAAAGAAAACCACGCCGGTATGAACGTGTTCGAGGTTAAAGGCATTGGTGGTGAAACCCTTGGATGGGCTGATGACGATCAACGTCCTGTAAATGATTCCATCGACTCCGTTCGCTATCGCAACTTCTCTGTAAACACTCTCACCGGTCGCGCCAATCAGATCGATCTTAACTACGATTTCAATAGCGAATCTGGTACTGCTTCCTACAGTTTCATTCAGGCTTTGCCTAAATTTGGACGACTTAACCTATATCCATTAGCTGGGGTAGGGACTGCATTTGGTAACAGCTTCGACGAGAATGGCGATGCTGTTGGAGGCTATAGCTTCCCAGGTACGTTTGCAGTAGTGGGTACTTACACTAAGTTTGAAGTCACCGATAACATTTGGATTAACTACAACCCAATGTGGATGACTACGCTTTCCGGCTCTGACGAATTCACCCAATACGGAATGGAAAACTCAGACAGTGTCTTCACTCATGAGTTATCAGTTTCTTACCAATTTACACCTCGTTTCAATGTTCGTTACTTCGCAAACTGGACAGAAAACACCGATTTCTCTGATGGTGACCAACGTATTGAGTTCAACTACCAACTCTAATCCCTTACGTCACAAACAGGTTTCCATCAATTTAAAATAACACCGTAATGCTGATACATGATTCACTTGTTTACACTTATTAATACCAATTTTGATATTAATTAAAACCAATAAATACCATTTAAGATAAATAACTGAGCGTGTACTCTTTCAAAATCACAACAACGAGAGTCAAGAGAATGAAAAAATCTTTTATCGCACTCGCTTTAACCAGCGCCTTATTTATTTCCCCTGCCATCGCGGGGAATTCGTCGGACACAATACGCGTCACGCAAGCAAACACAGCCATTCAACAACACGATACACAAAAGCTTGAGCAACTCGCTTACGAATACGCATACAGTATTGATGAAGCTTATAAGTACTTCTACGAAACAGTAGTGGAAGCCGACTACCCTTTGAACCGCTTCCAAAATATTCGCGTTTTGGCTGATGACACCTACACCTCTCATCCAACCATCAATAACGACACTTTGCACTTAATGGGCTGGATGGATCTAGCCGCTGAACCAGTGATCATTACAATCCCTGATCATGACGAGAATCGTTACTGGTTGTTCCATACTATGAACATGCAGCACTTTACTGACTCTGCGTTTGGCTCTCCTCAGCGCGGTACTAAAGGTGGAACCTTCATGTATGCCGTTGAAGGTTGGCAAGGTGATGTGCCCGCGAGTGTTGATCAAGTTATATACGTAGAGCATCCTCTGGTGAAAATGATGGGCCGTATTATGGACTTAGGTGGCGATGATTCAGCGAAAGCCCAAGCGTTAATGGACCATTGGACCATTCGTACGCTCTCTGAGTTCTTAGGAACAAAAGGCCCGAAACAAGTAGAGCGTAACTATCCAAATCCAGAAACCACCAATTGGGTTGAGCGAACAAACTTCGTTTTGGCTGAAGGCACAATGCGAGACCACGATGCAAAATTATTGAGCGACTTCGCTAAGCTCAAGCTAGGCGCACCAGTTGGCACGACCTTTACTGACCAAGAACAGAACATGATTGAGCTTGCACGACAACAAGGACTTGATCACATAAGTAACGCAGGTTTCGATGACTCTCGCGACATTCTGGGTACTCGTGAAGAGATGACAGTAGTGCCAAGCTTCCAGCACGCCTTTGGCACTTACATGGGTCAATGGGGGCTACCTGCTGAACATACAATGTATGGCGCTGACTATGTCGATAGCCAAGGTGATGCTCTTGATGGTAGTAAATACGATTACACGGTGACTTTCGAAGCGCCTGACATCGAAAAAGGCGGATTTTGGTCATATACAGCTTATAGTGCTGAGACACGATTTATGGAAAAGAACGACATGAACCGTCATTCTCGAGGCGATCGTACTCTCACTCCAAATGCTGATGGCACATATACTATTTTCATGAGCTCAAATACCGAAGGGCAAGCAGATAACGAGAACTTTTTACCGATTCCAGACCACGGATGGTACGCGGTGCTTCGAATGTACACTCCAGGCGATAAAGTAAAAAATGATGAATGGAAAGCAACGCCATTCACTCGTATAGATAAATAAGCAATCTAAAGCTTCTAACCTTTAACTCAATTTCCATCAATCACAGCGATTGCTCATCACTTTATCTGTGATTGATGGTCTATTACTTGAAACTACCGACAGTTTTGTATTGTGTTAGTCTTATTAGACCTCAATGCTACGTTGTCTCTTTCGGAATTCATTTATGGCAAAAATTGACTTGAACTTGTTGTTTACACTGCAAACTTTATTAAAAGTAAAAAGTACAACCTTAGCGGCTAAAGAACTCAATACGAGTCAATCCGCTATCAGTCGTTCATTGCTCAAATTACGGGAATTGATGGGTGATGAAATATTAGTACGCAGCGGTCAAAAGTTAGAACTGACCGTTAGAGGCGAAGAATTGGCGATTGAAGTCCCTCACCTTCTGTCTCAAGCGAGATCATTATTTGCACCACAAGAATTTGTTCCTGCAAACTGTAAAGAAAAGATCACAGTTGCGATGAATGCCTCCATTGCTGAATGGCTTGTTCCCCCATTTATCCAACTGCTTTCCCAACAAGCACCTGATATTGAATTAACAATCGAAGATTGGGAAACTTCTACACCCCACGCATTAGACAAAAAAGAAATTCGCATGGGTGTTAACTACTTCCCTATCGAATTACCAAAAAGCTTCATTCAACGTAAGGTCGGAAAAGACGACTTTGTTCTTGTTTGCCGTATCGACCACCCTCTAAGTCAACTTAAATACATAACTTTTGATGACCTAAAGTCTCAATCTTTCGCCTTTCATATTATGAAGGATTGGAATGATGATGCGCCCAAAGCGGAACGTGTGTTCAAACAAAATGGCCTAGAAATGAATGTACACCTACGATGTCGCCATATCAGCATAATCCTCAAAACAATCCTCGAATCAGACATGGTGTTTTTCTGCTCTTCTTTAGCTGCCAAGCAGTTTGACGAGCGGTTTGTCGCAATCCCTTTAGATAAAAACTTAGATACACCAACCGGTGATATAGGTTTGTTCTATTCCAACCAATACACCACTGATCCCATCACAAAATGGGTTGAAAACTTGTTACGAAAAGCTATAAAAGCCGAGAGTGTTTGATTTGACGCTATTTCAACTAACAAGTTGAACTTGTTCACTATTAGGGTGATAATATTTTGTAATACAATAAGTACTTAGACAAACCATTAGAGATTTTCTGCCAAGTTCTTGAGCGAATCCATCCTTCATGTCTGACGTGTCTTAAACCTTCTGAAAACCAACATCACATCCATTAAAAACCCTTTATTGGATAGCGGGGAAATACCTTGAAGAAACCACAACCAGTACTGGGTAAGACCGGTATGCTATTTTTCCTAGTCATCATCAGTGCGTTTCCTCCATTGACCATCGACTTGTATTTGCCAGCCCTTCCACAAATGGTTGAAGTGTTCAATACCGACCAATCGATGGTCAACCTAACCCTGAGCAGCTACTTCGTGACTTATGCTGTTGGCCTATTGTTCTGGGGACCGCTTAGCGAAAAGTTCGGGCGTAAGCCGATTCTACTCATTGGCATCGCAAGCTATATGGTGGCGAGCGTATTATGTGCCATGACCAATAGCATCGAGCAGTTGATTGGGGCTCGTATATTCCAAGCCTTTGCGGGCAGTGCTATCACCGTTATCGCAACCGCCATTGTGAAAGACCTTTATGATGGCCGAGAACGCGAAAAGATCATGGCGACTATCATGTCACTAGTGATCATCGCACCAATGGTTGCACCGGTATTTGGTGCGTTTCTACTGAAAATTGCATCTTGGCGAATGATGTTCGTTACCCTAGCCGTTTTTGGTGCGTTCGCATCAGTATTAGCGCTTTGCTACCGAGAGACACTTGAAAGCAAATACCAAGGCTCTATTTTCCGGTCATGGGGAAGGTTGGCCGTGGTCATGAAGAATCGTTCATTCATAAAGCTGCTGGTTATTTTCTCTATTACACCAATGGCGCTAATGGGCTTTCTTGCCGCAGGTTCTTATATCTACATCAATGACTTCGGATTGACCGAGCAGCAATTCAGTTACGCTTTCGCATTTAACGCATTATGTGCCTCGTTTGGGCCAACGCTTTATATGAAATTGTCCTACCGAGTGTCGGTTCAAAAAGTGATTTCAGCGTGTTTTGCTCTGTTAGCAATTGCCGGAATCTTTACGCTGACAGTCGGTGGTTTGTCACCTTGGTTCTTTATGTTTATCGCAGCACCAGCGACGCTGATGGTTATCATCATGCGAGTACCAGGCACCAACTTAATGTTGAACCAGCAAGATCAAGACACAGGCTCTGCCGTTGCATTGATTCAGTTCTTCAGCATGATTTGTGGCTCACTTGGTATGGTCTTGGTTTCAATCCGCCCAGATTCACTGATTGAAAACCTAGGCTTTATCCAATTATCGGTGGGAATCCTAGGCGGCTTGATGTGGCTGATGGTCAGAAACAAAGAGTATGTGACTAAGAAACTAAATTAGGCTTTTCCAAAATAGCAAAGTTTGTACTCAAGCACGATCTAGGGCGTCCTCGATCGTGTTTGAGGTCTCGCCCTCACTGGCTTTAGCGCATATTGACTCCAATTACCTCAACTGGAGTCAACCTCATGAAATGGACATATTTACGGTTCGCATCCCTACTTTTCTTTTGTACTTCTGCCATCGCTTCCGATGTCGGATTCACCCAGATAACCTTAAGAGACGACCTTAATCGCCCGCTCAACACTGCCATTTGGTATCCCACACAAGATGAATCAAACACGTCCTTGATTGGCGATAACCCAGCCTTTATAGGCACGAGAGTCATCAAAAATGCCAAGATCCAATCAGGCAAGTTTCCCGTTGTCCTCATATCGCATGGTTATCGTGGTAACTGGCGAAACCAGAATTGGTTGGCGACAGAACTCGCACATCTCGGATACATAGTCGCCTCTGTCAATCACCCGGGAACCACATCTTTTGACCAATCTCCAGAGCAAGCAGCCAAGTGGTGGGAAAGACCGCGAGATATCACACGAACTCTCGATTACCTATTAAGCGAAGTTCTATGGAAGCAATCTGTTAACGCCAACAATATCACTGCAATCGGACATTCATTAGGAGGCTGGACAGTGATGCAATTGGCAGGAGCGAACATCGATAGGGACACCTTTGAGGCCGAATGTCTTATATACCCTAACCCGCGTACTTGTGGGTTGTCTGATGAATTAGGGCTACCACAAGTCCAAACGGCTGAACCAAACAATAAAGACCTTTCAGACCCTCGAATACAGCGCGTGGTTAGCCTTGATTTGGGGCTTGCTCGTAGTTTTTCGGTGCAAAGCCTCAATGAGATCAATGTACCCACTTTAATACTGGCTGCTGGGATTGATATTGGCGACTTACCTCAGGCATTAGAGTCTGGCTACATGGCGGAGCATATACCTCTTAGTTTGAGACAATACAAAGTCTACGAAAACGCCACTCATTTCAGTTTCATTCAGCCATGTAAATCAGGAGCAAAAGCAATGCTTGAAGAGGAAGCCCCGGGCGATGGCATTATTTGTAAAGACGGCTTAGGAGCTTCACGTAGTGAACTACATCAATTGATATTGAATGACATTGTTGACTTTCTAAATCGATAAACTGAAAAGTAAACAAACTCAATCTAACACTTATGGCGAGCTCCGATACTCACTCGGAGTTTGCCCAGTAATCCTTGAAAACTCTCGATTGAAATTGGACTTGGTTTGAAAACCTGAATTAAGGAAAATATCGGTTATCGTCTCATCACTTTGCTTCAATAGAGTCTTGGCGTACTCAACTCGATAAGCGTTGATCACCTTCGAAATATTCTCATTATGAGTTTGATTAACTGCTGAGGATACTTTCCGAGCTGGGATGCCTAGCTTTCTCGCCAATCGATTTAAGGACAAATCCGGATCTTTAAACACCTGATGCTCTCTCATCAACGCATCAAACTTAGCGACTATCTGCGTGACGTCTTTGTCTTCGTCTCCATCTAAGCTTACCGTTGATATCAGTGCATCAGCTTCGTCAGGTAAGCTATTTAGTGTTGGAAGTTCGCTCTGTTGTTGATTTTGCTTCTGCATCGGAGATGTACTGGTGCTGACAACAATCACAGCCCCAATAATCGCGGGAATAAGAACTAAGTAGCTAATAGATAGGATCAAGTCAGTGTGTTGTGCGTTAAGCAGCAAAATATCATACGAGATAATACCGTCCACGAGAGCTGAAAACAACAAAGCAAAACCAGCAACACGTCCAGCAAGCAAAACATTCGATACATCACTCAGCCTGACGTGCTCTGGAAAGTTAAACGATGATTTCAACAACAAGCAGCCATAGCCGAGATATAGCGAGATCAGTAATATATCTATCGCCCCGCCCCAAAGATGCTCATACAAAAATGAGCCAACCAGAACAGCGACTGGACCTAACCAGTGCAAATGTGTATTAGGCTTACTTCGGTGAACCCCCGCAAAACAGAGCCATGCCGTTACAGGTACGCTTGCCCCTAGAACTGGCTGTAAGAAACGAAACATTGCGATATCTACCGTCCAACGTAACCCAACAACAGTAATCATCAACGCGCACAACATGATAAACCAAAATGGCTTTTGACTTGTTTGTGGGTGACGATATCGAAGCAAAACGGCCGTGATAAATAACAACAGAGCAGCAACAAATGGCAAGGGAATAGCAAGCATCAAAATTCCATTTATGTTCGAGGAAAGATCATTTCAATATCACGTCACATACTCAGTAAGTGAAGCATTGAATCAGTGCAAGTGATAAGTATTGAATATCAATCTATGGTAAATCATTCCTCAGATAGAAATCTAGAACGAAATCTTGATGGCGTTAAGCCGATGATTTTCATGAAGACTTTTCGAAAGCTGTTTACGTCCTCATAGCCCACTAGGTAGCTGATCTGCTCAACCGGTTTATGAGAGCTTTCCAATAACTCACATGCGCTTTGAATACGTACGTGTTGGATATAATTGATAGGCGTGTAGTTGGTCGCTTTGGTAAATTGACGAATAAAGGTTCTTCGAGTCATAAACGCTTCTTCAGCCAATTGATCAAGAGACAACGAAAGGTGATGGTTCTTTTGAATAAAACGCTGCACCGACACAATTTTGTCATTGCCGTGAGCATAGCTCGGCACAAAGCTCTGATAGTAGCGTTGCTCTCTCAACCCCGTATCAAGCACGAGGTATTTACCTAAATTACGAGTATTGGTCGGCGTTGTGTATTTGGTCAGGATAAACAAAGCGAGATCCATCCACGACATCAAACCACCAGCGGTGATAATGTCAGCGTCATCGATCAAGATTTTATCGACATCAACATCGACCTCAGCATATTGCTCCGAGAATTGTTGCTGTGCTTGACAATGTGTTGTCACGGTTCGTCCCTGCAACAACCCTGTTCCCGCCAAAATAAACACGCCCGCGCAAGCTGAACACAGTATCGTCCCTCGTTGATGAGACTGAACAAGATAATCCAACAACCCTTCATCTGGTTCTAAGTAGTAGCTGCCATCTAGGTTTGGCGGCACCAAAATGATGTCTGCTTTTGAGTTCTCGATTAATCCATCGACCGACTTAGACCAATCGTCGTAAGGCTTAATTTCAACATGAAACTGAACCTGCTCATTGGAAGGTTCGAGGCT
Source organism: Vibrio tasmaniensis (assembly GCF_024347635.1). NCBI lineage: Bacteria > Pseudomonadati > Pseudomonadota > Gammaproteobacteria > Vibrionales > Vibrionaceae > Vibrio > Vibrio tasmaniensis. The sequence continues at coordinate 968,338 of NZ_AP025511.1, read as the reverse complement.
ATTCGCCAGTTGAAGAAACTCTTTCACTCCAAACACGGCACTTTGCAGAGAGCCTGGATAGTCGATGATTTCGACCATTACTGATTTTGTCACTATTGCCATAGAGTCTGTCATTTTTGACGTGAGATAAAAACTACAGAGTATTCATAATATCCCTACACCGCAACACACTAAATACAAAGGTATAGACTATGAAGAACACAGCCCTACTACTTATCGACTTTCAAAATGACTACTTCCCTTCATACGAGGGTGCAAAATGGGCGCTGTCTGAAACAGAAAAAGCAGCCGAAAAAGGTGCACAGTTATTATCCACTTTCAGAGACAAGCAACTTCCCGTGGTTCATGTACGTCATGAGTTTCCGACAAATGATGCTCCGTTCTTCTTGCCAGAATCAGACGGAGCTCAGATCCACAGCAGCGTGACTCCTCTAGAAAGTGAGTCAGTCATCGTAAAGCATCAAATCAATAGCTTTAGAGATACTGAACTGAACAAGGTGCTAAAGGATCAAAGCATTGAGAAACTGATCATCGTTGGCGCAATGAGCCACATGTGTATTGATGCTGTGACTCGTGCAGCAACCGATTTAGGTTATGAATGCCACGTAGCGCATGATGCTTGCACAACCTTAGATATGGAGTTCAATGGCGTTAAGGTTCCAGCAGCACATGTCCATGCCGCATTCATGGCTGCATTGAGCTTTGGTTACTGCAATGTCGCAACAGCCAGTGAACTTGAAAGCCAACTTTAGTCAGACTCAAAACCGCCCACACGGGCGGTTTTGACTAAATTTAAATAAAAGATCAGCTTCCGATCAATTCCTTCAAACACAAAAAAGGCCCCTTTCGGAGCCTTCTTATCACAATCAATAAGCACTCAGTTTATTCAGTTGCTACTAAGCGTTAGCCACTTAACGTGCTGGGTGTTTGATAAACACAGCGACCACAGCCACGATTGCAAGAGCAAAACAGTAGTAAGAGTTAGCCACGATATCCAAAGGCGATAGGTTAAATACCGAACCTAATAGCAATACCTGAGCACCGTAAGGCAACACGCCTTGAATCACACAAGAGAAAATATCCAACAAGCTTGCAGAGCGACGTGGAGACACATTGTTCTCTTCCGCCAATTGGCGAGCCACACTACCGGACACAATAATCGCTACCGTGTTGTTTGCAGTACATAGGTTCACCATAGACACCAAGCCAGCAATACCTAGCTCACTCGCACGGCCATTCGCTCGCTTAGAGTGTGAAGAGCCAAACGCACGAATCACACCACTTACTAAGTTAGTCAGGAACGCCAATCCACCTTGACGACGCATGAGCTCACTCAAACCGCCAATTAGCATCGACAACAAGAAGATTTCTTGCATGTTGCCAAAGCCAGCATAGATATCTTGAGCGTAATCGGTCAAACCGTAGTTCTCAACAGAACCTAGGCTCACACCACCCGCTAGCAAGATACCAATTGTCAGCACAACGAACACATTCATGCCCGATACCGCAAGAATCAAGATAGTGATGTAAGGCAGAACTTTCAGCCACTCGATTGGGCCTGTTTCAGGAACCTGAGTTGCCGTGCTATTGAAAGCAAAGATAACAATCGCGATAAGAGCAGCTGGAAGTGCTATGCGGATGTTCTCTTTAAATTTATCTCTCATCTCACAGCCTTGCGAACGTGTCGCGGCAATCGTGGTATCAGAGATAATAGACAGGTTGTCACCAAACATCGCACCACTCAAAACAACACCTGCTGTCAGTGGAATGCTCATACCTGCTGAATCTGCAATGCCCAATGCAACAGGTGCTACCGCGGCGATCGTACCCATCGACGTACCCATTGCTGTCGCGATGAAAGCAGAAATAAGGAAGATACCCGGCAGAATCATGCTTGTCGGAATCGCAGATAGGCCAAGGTTTACGGTCGCGTCGACACCACCAGAGGCTTTAGCTACAGCGGCAAAAGCACCCGCTAATAGGTAGATCATACACATTGCGATAATGTCTTTGTGACCGACTCCACCCAAGAATTGTTCGATAGCACGGTTCAATTTATCTTTGCTTAGCAACAACGCTAGCATCACAGCAGGCAAAGCTGCAATCGGAGCTGGAAGCTGATAGAAAGCAAAATCGACGCCTTGCAGTGACAAGTACGTACCTACGCCAATAAATAGCGCTAGGAAAACAATCAGAGGGATAAGCGCCACTGCCGAAGGGGCAATTACAGCATTAGAATTTTTTGAATTGGACATGGAACATCAACGCAATAGAACAGGAAGATGAGCAGACTAATGTCACACTTAGAGCTTGTCAACGTCTAGACGTCTAAACGCCCAATTTAATGCAAAGTAATAAGCACGCCATTGAACATCACATAATAGAAAAGGCTATTTACTCACCAGTAAATAGCCTTTTGAGAACAGAAAGCTTTTCGAGAACCTATAGCTTTTCGAGAACAAATAGCGTTTACACAGAAGCTCGCTTTTGCTTGCTTAGTGCTGTTGCTAACTTAGCTTTTTTCTTGCTTAGTTTTTTTGTTGGAACGTCACTTGGTATTCACCAATACCTTCGTAGTGGAAGGTCGTTGGCTTATCGAAGCCCATCTCCACGATACCGCAGTAAGAGCCTGTGATAATTGCTTCACCCGCTTGGAAATCCACACCACGACGAGTCATGGTGTTAATCAGCCAGTAAATTGGGCTTGGTGGCAGTGTATTCGGATGCTTACCGTCGAATGCTTGAACTTGCTCGCCTTGAGTTACTTCAATACTGATCTCAGCAGAAGTGAACGCTTTTTCGCGATCAATCTCTGGACCAATGAACAAACCTTGGTTTACTAGACCATCGGCCAGTTTTTCATAGAACTCAGCACCGCTGTCATCAGCAAAACGAGACTGCATCAGCTCAAGTGCCATGTGGCAAGAACCGATCGCATCGTTGATTTGCTCTTCGCTGTAACCTTCTTGACTTGCAGGCAGGCTCTTAGCAAGCGTAAACGCAATTTCAGGCTCAACACGTACTACGTCGTTGTCAGCAAACAGTTCGCAAACCTCGCCTTGTTGAACGCTGGCCGAGAAGATAGGCGCAACAATGAACTTCTCTTCAGCTAAAGGAAGCAAACACTTCCAACCACCGACTTTATCGCTCTTAAGATCGATCATTGATGATTGGATCTTCAGGGCATCTTCCAAGCTATTCGGACGGTACTGTTCGTCCAATCTTGATGCTTTGGTTCCCGCGACGCGGCGACTCAGCAGTTCTTCAGCTGCTTGCTCAAATACATTTGTCATATAATACCACCTTTAATTTTATGACCAGTATAATATCGGATTTCTTAAAGCTTGAATAGACAATTAAACAACGAGGTAATACCAATATTTCAAACAACAATTTTCACAGATTCCAAGCTCACGCATGAAGAATTACGGCTTTTATTAAACCAAAAACATCACGGCTGAAACTAATCAGCAGACCATACATTCTTGAAATCTGGCCATCCCCAGTTGGTGATGGCGACGTTTTTCAGAATCCCTTGGAAACGCACGGTCTGTAGGTGATGGAACATAGGTACTAGCCAATAATCAGAAATCAAAGTAGATGCGATAGGTTCTAGCTCAATCAAGTAATTAGGCAGTTCTACAGAGGCTTTATGACTATCTAATCGCTGTTTGAGCCAATCACTGTTCATCTCTCCCAAAGCCGAATGCAAAACAGGATCATTCATCATCCACGAAAACAGCGAAGACGGGGCATTGTCATCGAGATTCAGGTTGCACAACACCAAGTCTTCTTTTAAATCGCCACTCTGAGAGAGCTGCGCCAGTTCGCGAAAGCTGTAGGTGTTCACCTCAACTTCCACACCATATCGTTTCAATATGTCTGAAACGCAGATGGCACATCGGTACAACGCATAATAGTCGTAAACCGCAATGCTCATCTTTTTCGGCAGTTGTGCTTCTTTCGAAGGCGTTCGATACAACTTCTGCCAGTTTGGCAGTATGTTTTGAGCTAGAGAGACACTGAACAACCCCTTATTATGTTCCAACTGAGATAAAATCGCTTGTGGGTTGGTCAGTTCTGAAAGGTATTTTCGCTGCTCATTATTAAGCGGAGTTGCCGCAGAGTTTTGATTGAACAGGATAAATAAGCACCCATCCTCGACTCGGCTACGAAGGCCGTCTGTGTCTGCAGAAACAAGTTCCGTATCGCTTTTCCCTAACTGATGGAAACAAGAAGAATCTTCATAAGACGAGACTTGCATTTGGCTGTCATCAAACCGAGCACTGCCCGTCATTTGTTCCTCAAACTGCCAGATGGTCACCTCATCAGTTAACGAGCGACAACCATAATAGTGCTCAAATGCGGCGAGCTTGATTCGTTCATTATTGGTCTCAACCACTTTAAATGGGCCGGTTCCAATAACAGCATGTGACACCGAGTTTAATGGGGACGGTTCACCAGTGACTTGTGCCGCGGGTTGAATCGAGTACTTAACGCCAGCAAGTAAACCAGCAAAACCCGTGTCAGCTTTGGTGAGTTGGAAGCTGATCCTCAATGGTTGTTCACTGTAAACCGAAGCGACATGGGCTAGCTCTGTCTGATAGAAAGGTAGTAATTGTAAGGCAGTAAACAACGAAACTAGCTGCTTGGCGTCGACGGGGTGGCCATCGTGAAAGGTTAGACCTGGGCGTAAATAGAAAGTCCAAACCAATTTTTCAGCATCATATTCCCAATGGTGTGCCATTTCAGGCTTCAACTTGCCTTTGCCATTACAAGTGACGAGGCAACTGAAGACTTGCCTGATCAAAAATCGTTCGCTACTGCGGTGAATATGATGCGGGAAGAGATCTTCAAACTTACGTTTATAGGTTAATTGGACGTGCAGCAGCCCTTCACGCATCGTCGCGCCAGAGGTTTCTTGGAGGAGAGAGCCAAATACAGCGCGGTCGTTGTCTAGAATTGAGAGTGCTTTTTCGTATTTGCCCTGCTCTATCAGTTTACTGGCAACATGTTGAGTCAATTCTTGATTGCTAAGACGTAAAGTCAAATTAGAACGTTGATTCCTGCCGACTTTTGGTTCCCACACCACCCACTTAGCCTGATGCATTTTCCCTAACAAAGTTCGTGCATGGCGCAAACTGGTGAACAGCTTATCTGCAACCTCGGTTAAGGTCACTGAATGTGAGAGGTTAGGCTCGAACGAATCTAGCCTTGTGTAGTAACGCATCATGTTTAGATCAGACAAATAATGAACCTTTTTAGAAACAACCCTTCCTCATAAAGCCCATTATAAAACACATTAACCAAAAAGTAGCGCTAAAAGACGAAAACAGGAACATCCCAGTAAAAATCCATCTGTTTATTACTTCCTGTTAAATAACCATAATGAAAGGGTCAGCAAGGAACGACGAGTTCCCACCAAAGCCTAATACAAGAGAAGTAATCATCATGAGAAAATACTATCTTAATAAGCTTAAAAACACCGGCAGCCAGCTCGAAAGAGAAGCACTACGAACACTTATAGAGCTATGTAACTGGCGTTATTAGTACACTTTTAAGCACCGAGTTAACGCGAGTTGAGTACAACCTAATAGGCTCCTACCCCCAATATGAGTTAGGTCTCAACTCGCTTTTCCATTCCTAATACCCTCTCAACCCAGTTGTACCAATCACTCACGCATTCAATAAATTTCCGTTGTCGACTCGACAAATTTAATTCGTTTTCTTAGTCGAACGAAAAGCCTTAAGGTTCGCCCCGAAGCAAGCAAGGAGCCTAAGAAAAACTGAAAGCTCAGCTAACAACTAATTTATTTGCAGTTACCAATCAGGTATTAACTAAGGAAACGCCATGCGTATCGCAATTCTTTCTCGCAACGAAAACCTATACTCTACTTCTCGCTTAAAAGCGGCTGGAGAAGCTCGTGGTCACCAGGTCGATGTTATCGACACGCTGCACTGTGATATAGATATCGCGAGTAACAATCCGAAGATTCGCTACATGGGTGAAGAGCTACCTCAATACGATGCTGTTATTCCACGTATTGGCGCTTCCATTACCTTTTACGGCACTGCGGTTGTTCGCCAATTCGAAATGATGGGCACTTTTTGTATCAATGAGTCAGTAGCTATCAGTCGTTCTCGCGACAAACTGCGCTCACTACAACTGTTGTCTCGTAAAGGTATTGGCTTACCAAAAACAGGTTTCGCTAGCCGCCCAGACAAGATTCAAGACTTGATCAAAAACGTAGGTGGCGCGCCACTGGTAATCAAGCTACTTGAAGGTACTCAAGGTATCGGTGTAGTTCTAGCAGAAACAAACAAAGCAGCTGAAAGCGTTATCGAAGCATTCATGGGCCTAAAAGCGAACATCTTGGTTCAAGAGTTCATTGAAGAAGCTAATGGCGCAGACATCCGTTGTTTTGTTGTGGGTAACAAGGTTATTGCAGCAATGAAACGCCAAGCTGGTGAGGGTGAATTCCGCTCTAACCTGCACCGTGGCGGTACCGCTCAACTGGTTAAACTATCTAAAGAAGAGCGCGCTACAGCGATCAATGCAGCTAAAATCATGGGTTTAAACCTATGTGGTGTCGATATTCTACAATCTAAGAATGGCCCTGTTGTAATGGAAGTGAACTCTTCTCCAGGCCTAGAAGGTATCGAGAAATCAACAGGCAAAGATGTGGCAGACATGATTTTCGAGTTCATTGAAAAAAATGCAAAACCAAACGCTAACCGTACTCGTGGTAAAGGCTGATTAAACGCCGTTTACTCATGATTGGAAAAAACATGAACAATAAAATGATCATAGGGAATACAGAAGCACTTTGCTTACCAGAGTTAGGGATAACTGGACTACATACGCGTGTTGATACAGGGGCTCAAACCTCTTCTCTACACGTTGACAATCTACTATGTGTAAAAACAGACGGTGAAAACTTCGTTGAGTTCGATCTTCACCCAGACGTTTACCACCTAGAAGAGACAGTGCGCTGCAAGGCGAAGCTGAAAACGAGTAAAAGAATCAAATCATCGAACGGCGAAGTTGAACACCGTTGTGTGATTGAAACCATGCTAAAAATTGGTGGTCAGGAATGGCCTATCGATATCACACTAAGCAATCGTCAGGATATGACTTATATGATGCTGCTTGGTCGTCAAGGCATGAGTGACAAAGTGATTGTTGACCCAGCGGGCGAATTTCTAATTTCTCACTAATTGAACTGCTCCACAGCTCAAATAGTGAGTCAACAACACGTATTAATTAAGGCCAGTCTTTGAGACTGGCCTTAATTATTTATGGCGATTTTTTTTGTCTTTAAATCCAAACCGCCAAACAGATTTAACCAAACCTTTGAGTTTGATTTTAGTCACTCGCCAATGTGTCACGGGCCTTCTTGGCGCACTCATAAGAAGATGTTCAAACGCTTGCTCACTCAAATTCACTTGTCCCCCATGCGCCACCAGCAAGGTGTCGAGCTGCATGTCATAGATACGCGAGACCGACTCTCGATACTTATTGGGATGAAAAATTGGGAAAGGCGGAATCAGCTTCTTTTTCACTTCCACCATTAGATCTGCCACATAAGCAACGCTGTGAGATGGGCAATAGACAGAAAGATCTCTGTCGGTATGGCCTGGCGTTTCCAGAACCAACCAATCATCAAAACCCGGAATGCTCTCACCATCCGACAGCTTGTAATCCGGCTTTAACTTCCTCGAATACCATAGGTTTGCTTTAGGCTTACCCAAGCGATTCGCCATCCATCGTGCCAATGCCAGATCAGTCAAGTGCATAAAAATGCCATCAATGCCGTGATACCAATCCTTATCTCGATTTGCTGCCACCAAGTTACAGTTCGTTAGCTTTCTGAGCTTGTGCGCTGCTCCTGCGTGGTCTGGATGCATGTGCGTAACCACAACCGTATGCAAATCAGCAAAATCACGCATAAGCTCAGTTTCGATGAAATCCTTCAAATGCGGGATGTCGGCTCGACACGCACCATCAAGCAAGAGCAACCTGTCAGGGTACTCTACGAGATACATGTCTTGGATATAGCCTTTAATGGTATGCAGCTGCAAAACCTTATTCCTATTCGTTATTCCTGCCGTTCAGAACAAATTAACAGTTCAGCAACAAGTGGTCTAACCAGAATATAGCAAAGATCAACGAAATGTGGTTTTGTGAGTTCAAAATTACTAACACTGATAACAAAAAATGAACCTGTTGCTCGATAAAGGTAATCACAACATTACAACCCCTTCATCATTATGATTTTTAAGAACTAAATTCAATTTAACTGATTATCAATACGCATTGATATGAATATGTTAAAGCTAATTATCAAATTTCTTTTGAAAGTGTAACAAATACAACGCTGTTGATGATTGTTAACCCATTGGTAACATTTACGTAAATTATCAAGGAAAAGAAAATGAAAAAATCAATAATCTACACCGTACTAGCGAGCGCAATTTTGTCTACTTATGCACATGCAGAGGCAAATATCACTCCAAAACAAGCTACCGTGGTCGCGACCATGACTGAACGCCCAGGTAACCCTTCGGTTACACCAGATGGGCGTTTATTGTTAAGCGTTCATCCGCTCGATCATCCAACGACTAAAGTCATCGAGTTAAGCGTGGCTGGAAATCAAACGCCATACCCGACGATGAAATATGCACAAGGTGAAAACTCTCAATTTAAGGCTGTCATTGCCATTCGTACCGATGATAACGGAGTCGCGTGGATTCTCGATCTGGCAACTCATACCATAACGGGCTGGGATACTCGCAATGAAGCATTAGTAAAAACGATAAATATACCCGCCTCTGTTCTAAAACCGACAAGCTTTCTACAAGACTTTGCTCTAGACCAAAAAAGACAACGTATTATCATTGCTGATATGACCCAGAACGATCTAAAAAGTGAAGCCATTCCAGCCTTTGTAACGGTTGACCTAAAGACGGGAGAAGCGGTTCGAGTGGCAGAAAACCACCCATCTATGAAGGCCGACAGTAAAACTGGTTTTGCGTTAAACCCAATCACGATCGATCCATCTTACGAATGGGTCTATTTCGGAGCTGTCAACGGACGCACTATTTATCGAGTGAAAGCGAGTGAGTTCGATAACGATGGAAAGACTGTCGCAGACAATATTAAAAGATACGCAGACAAGCCTTATTCAGATGGTATTACTGTAGACAGTGCTCAGAACGTTTATGTTACGGATATTGAGAACAATGCAATTGGTGTGTCCACACCAAAAGGGTACCGAATTATTGCGACGCTGTCAGAGAACCAAACTTGGCCTGATGGCATGTCATTTGGTCCTGATGGCTATGTTTATGTAACTGTCAATCAGCTGAACCGAACCGCAGCTTTAAATAACGGCAAAGATACTGGCATCAGACCATTCGAAGTCGTAAAAATCAAAGCACTGGCGACAGGAAAGACCGGCCGATAATCAAACGAAAGTGAGCCTTTTATACTGGCTCACTTTCCTTTCTGAAGAGCCCCTTCCCTATTTCTACGAGCAAACGAAAGACATTTATCGTAACGACAAAACATGTGATTTGGTGACCTGAGTTATTCGGACTATATATGCGCCTCTAATTTATTGTCTGAGTGCTATACATGAACCAACTTATCGATGCTCTTTCTACCCAAGGTTACTTTGTTTGGGATGACTTCTTAACTCACGAAGAAGTAGTGGCATTGAGGGATTGCATTCCAGAGAACTGGAAAAAGGCTAGGATCGGCCGTAACGATGATGTAGCACGAGAAGCAACGATTCGTAGTGACAAAATTCAGTGGGTACGCCGTGATATGGGTCAACCAGCATCTCTGTTTCTAGACAAAATGGAGCAAATTCGTTTAGAAGCAAACAGAGCGTTCTTTTTGGGTCTGTTCGAGTACGAAGCGCACTTTGCGAAATACGAAAAAGGCGACTTCTACCAGAAGCACCTAGACTGCTTCAAAGGCAATGAAAACCGCCGCCTGACCACAGTGTTCTACATGAATGACGAATGGTCTGAGCAAGACGCAGGAGAGCTCGTGGTTTACGATCTAAAAGATAATCACATCGCGACCATTCCACCAAAGTCAGGCCGCTTATTTGTGTTCTTATCTGAACAGTTCCCACACGAGGTACTGCCGACAAACACAGAGCGGTTCAGTATCGCGGGTTGGTTCCGTATTAACGGTGTGAAAGACAACCAATTGGACATCGCGCATTAAAACGCTACCCACATCGAACCTTCTTCTAAACCTCTCCATTGAGAGGTTTTTTTATGTCCAAAAAACGTCTTACAAGCCAAATACATCAAACGTCAAAACCATCAATAACTTTTCTCTTAAATAAAATCGAAATGAATCTTTCATATCACTGAAACGGTTTAGCCACGTAAGTGAAATATCCCCTGTTCAAGATAGCTTCAAACGATACCCCTACCGTCTCGTTAATACTCAAATTCAATACCTCTATATCGATTTCATCCAAAAGGAAAAGAAGATGAATAAGCTAATTTTGGCAGGCGTTCTTTCTGCAACAGTAGCAATGCCGGCGTTCGCAACGACTCAAGTCACATGGTGGCACGCAATGGGCGGCCAACTTGGAGAAACAGTAAACAAAATTGCGACCGACTTTAATGCGTCACAAGATGATTACGAGATCACACCAATCTACAAAGGTTCATACACAGAGACCTTAACAGCAGGTATCGCGGCATACCGAGCAGGTGAAGCTCCCAATATTCTACAAGTCTTCGATGCCGGTGCTGCAACCATCATGAATGCTAAAGGTGTCGCAAAACCGGTACAGGATATTCTGGTTGAATCGGGCTACAACTTTAATTCAAACGACTACCTAGCTGGCGTTCGTAACTTCTATGCCGACAGCCAAGGCAAGATGGTTGGTATGCCTTTCAACAGTTCGACACCGGTTCTTTACTACAACAAAGACCTTCTCTCAGAAGTGGGGGCCGAAGCGCCTAAAACTTATGAAGAACTCGAAGTGGTTGCTAAGAAACTGAAGGCCGAAGGACACATCGCGTTTTCTCAATCTCTAACGCCATGGATCATGTTCGAGAACTTCAAGTCTCGCCATAACCTACCAGTCTCTGACCAGAACAACGGCTACGACGGCCTATCCACTAAAATCATGTTCAACACCAAAGATATGATGATGCACGTTAGCAAGATGAAAGAGTGGTCAGATCTAGGTTACTACAAGTATTACGGCAGCGACTGGGATGCAAACCAAACGCCTTTCGAACGCCAAGAAGTGGCAATGTGGATGGGTTCTTCAGGTTCATTCGGTGGCTTACGTAACCGCGTACCTTTCGAGTTAGGCACCACATACCTTCCATACTGGAAATCGGTTAACCCAGATGCTGGCTTAACCTTCATTGGTGGTGCCGCTCTGTTTGCATTGAATGGCCATGACCAACAACAAGACAAGGGTGTTGCCGCGTTCTTTGATTACCTTACAAAGCCTGAAACTCAGGTTTACTGGCACAAAACGACAGGCTACGTACCAGTAACAACAGCCGCTTATGATTTAGCGAAAGAATCAGGCTACTACAAAGAACAACCGGATGCGGAAGTTGGCGTTAAGCAACTAAGCCTGAAATCGGGCGAGTGGACTAAAGGCTACCGCCTAGGTTATTACCCGCAAATCCGTGAAGTGATGCACCGTGAGTTCGATAACATCTTCGCTGACCGCTCTAGCGTCGAGAACAGCCTAGACAAGGTCGAAGATGAGAGCAGCAAACTGCTGAAACGCTTCGCTCGTACGATGAACTAATTCTGCTTTTTAACCAAAGCAGATTAATGAGTTAAAGGCTTAACAACCGAGAGCCGTTCATTGCTCCTCACCACTTGTCACTGCGTTATTAAAAACGCAATGGCAAGGTGTGAGGAGATTCTTCCCTAGCGCCATTTCTTGCTCCAACAACGATAACTCAACGGGGTGCATGCCTTTATATCGCGCTAGTGGTAACGGTCGCAAATAGTGGCCACTGTAACTATTTTTAGGGATTACCCTGTGGAACGACGTCAACAATTCTTTCACTCTCCGCTGCCTTACCTATTTTTGGCACCTCAGATACTCATCATTGCGGTTTTCTTTATCTACCCAGCGGCAAAGGCGGTTTACCTTTCATTTATGCTGGAAGACCCTTGGGGAACCTCATCGATATTCGTATGGTTTGAGAACTACCAAATGCTATTTGAATCGAGTGAGTATCTGAACTCGATTGGATTTACCTTGATGTTCGCGACTGTAGTCTCTTTCCTTTCGCTTGCCTTAGCTCTGCTGCTCGCGGTGAAAGCTGACAACATCATTCATGGTCAAGGGGCTTACAAAGTTACCCTCACTTGGGTTTACGCGGTTGCCCCTGCAATTGCAGGCGTTATCGGTGCTTTCTTGTTTAATCCACATATTGGCGTGTTCACAGAAATCTTTGCTGTTGTGGGTTGGGATTTTAGCTTCCAAACCGATCCCGTGGATGCCACGTTTGCTCTGATTTTAGTGTCGGTTTGGAAACAGGTTTCGGTGAATTTCATCTACTTTCTAGCAGGACTTCAATCGATCTCTTACGCGGTAAAAGAAGCAGCGATGCTGGATTGTATCAGTGACTCGAAACGTTTCTGGACCATCACTTTCCCACTACTGGCCCCTACTGGCTTCTTTCTGTTGGTCATCAACCTCACCTACTCATTCTTTGAAACCTTTGGCGTGATCGACACCATGACTAATGGCGGACCGGGTGGCGGCACAACGTCGTTAGTCTACAAGGTGTATCGAGATGGTTTTGTTGGCGCAGATTTAGGCGGCAGCTCTGCACAGTCTGTTGTGTTGTTACTGCTGGTACTCACCCTGACATTTATCCAGTTTCGCGTTGTAGAAAAGCGTGTTCATTACTAGCCCACGACAGCTAGGTTTTAACGCGACAGGAGTTATTTATGAAAAGTAATAAGGTCTCAGACCACCTAATTTTAATTGCTGGGATGCTATTTATGTTGATCCCTATCTGGCTAATCTTCGCCAGCTCAACCCATAACCCAAACACCATTGTCAGCGAAGGTCTGCAATGGCTTCCAGGCGATAACTTTACGGCAATTTATAACGAAGCTTGGAACAAAAGCATGGGCTTTAGTGGCGAAGTCACCGCCAGTAAAATGATCGCCAACTCGATGCTCATGGGGCTAGGTTTTGCGATCGGTAAGATCATAATTTCGATGATGGCCGCGTTTGCTTTGGTCTACTTTAGACTCCCTTACGCCACGGCGTGGTTTTGGCTGATCTTCGTGACGCTGTTACTGCCATTAGAGGTTCGTATTATCCCTTCCTATGAAGTTGTCGCTGGGCTTGGTCTTCTTAATAGCTATACAGGATTGATTCTGCCTTTGATCGCATCAGCCACCGCGACCTTCTTTTTTAGGCAGTTCTTCAAAACCATCCCCGATGAATTGTTAGAAGCAGCTCAACTAGATAACGCAGGTCCATTTCGATTCTTTGTCGATATCTTACTGCCGCTATCTAAGACCATGATCGCTGCGATCTTCATCATCATGTTTGTGGTGGGTTGGAACCAATACTTATGGCCGATCATGATGACTACCGATGAAGGCTACAACACCATCGTGATGGGCATCAAACAAGTACTCAATAATATCAATGAAACCAGTTTACCGCGCTATGACTATGCTTTCGCCATGGTGATTTTAGCCATGTTGCCACCCGTATTAGTGGTGGTTGTATTTCAGCGTTGGTTTGTAAAAGGGCTAGTAGAAAGTGAAAAATAATAACGACACAACTCAAATGAACAATAACCGCATTCAATCACTCGATAAGTACAAGACGTCTCACCAGCCTTCTCACCAAGCTATCCACAAAAATACAGAGGACAACCCGATGCCAAAGCTAAAACAAACGTTAGCGCACAACCAAGCCACTCACGATCGTACGCGCAAAGCTCCCATCATGCTGGGTATCAAAAACTTGGTAAAGACGTATGAAAACGGCCATCAAGCCGTCAAAGGAGTCTCGCTTGATATCGATGAGGGTGAGTTCCTTGTTTTGGTGGGTCCTTCTGGTTGTGGTAAGTCTTCTATCCTACGTTCCATTGCGGGTTTGGAAAGCATTTCTGGTGGCGAGATTCACTTAAGTGGTCGCCGTGTTGATAACGAAAAGCCAGCTCAACGTGATATCGCAATGGTCTTTCAGAATTATGCGCTCTACCCGCACATGTCGGTTTACAAAAACCTAGCTTATGGCTTAAAGAACCGAGGTGTTAGTCAGCACCTTATTGAAGAGAAAATTGAGAAAGTCGCCAAAACGCTGAAGATCGAAGAATATCTAGACCGCAAGCCAGCCAAGCTTTCGGGTGGTCAACGTCAACGTGTTGCCATGGGGCGAGCGATTGTACGCGATCCGCAACTTTTCCTGTTTGACGAGCCTTTGTCTAACCTAGATGCCTCACTGCGCGCTCACATGAGATTAGAAATCAAAAAGCTACAACGCGAGCTAGGCGTGACGAGTGTTTACGTGACTCACGACCAAGTCGAAGCGATGACACTAGCCGATAGAATCGTGGTGCTCAACAAAGGTCAGATAGAACAAGTCGGGACGCCACGAGAAGTCTACCACCAGCCAGCCAGTACCTTTGTGGCAAGCTTCATTGGCAGCCCTGCGATGAATTTCTTACCAGCAACACTCGATGACGGATACCTTGAGATTGGTGATCAGCAAATGTACTTACCCGAATACGCTCACGTAAAAAATACAGCCATCACACTTGGTATTCGTCCAGAGCACTCTGAAATTGGTTCAGAATTGATGATGAATACCTTGCCTCTTGAACTGCGCATCAGCGTGGTTGAGCCTTTGGGTCCGAATCAATTGGTTCATGGTCTGGTGAACGAGCAACCCTTCATTGCAGTAACACCCGAAACGACACTGTGCCAAGCCGTCCCTCTAGGGCTAAGAATTGATAAGTCCAACCTGCATATTTTTGACCGTTATGGGAAGCGTATTCAGCCGAATAACTTTACGTCACAAGAGTCACACCAAGACGCGATAAGCATGACGACGGCTCTCGCTTAATCGAGTACACTGATATTTAATGCGTTTTTACGGTGCGTCTTTAAGAAGGAGCAATTATGTCGTCTATCATCGTAGGTCATCGGGGGGTCGCAGGTACTCACCCAGAAAATACCAAAGCAAGCATTGAACAAGCGGCGAAACTCGGCTTGAAATGGATTGAAGTTGATATTCAGCCCACTCAGGATGACCAACTGGTCGTTTGTCACGATCACACGCTTGAGCGCTGCAGCGATGGCAAGGGTCGTGTCGACGAACATACCCTTGCAGAACTGCGTCAGCTCGATTTTGGCCGTTGGAAGTCTGAGCAGTTTTCGGGTGAGAAAATACTGACGCTGGAAGAGTTGCTCGCGCTTGTTGAGCAGTATGATCTCAGCGTCAACCTAGAGATTAAAGTCGATAGTCGACATCAAACACCTCATGTCGTTGATTTGCTGCACACCGAGTTGATTCGTTCAAATCTAGACACCGACAGAGTTTTGCTTTCAAGCTTCAGCCATCAAGTGGTTGCTGAATTGGCTCGTCATTTGCCTAGATACCGTGTCGGTGTGATCACAGAGCAACTGACTCAAGACGATCTTATGCTGATTGATGAGGTTAAAGCGTTCAGCTGTCACATAAACTACGAGCACCTGAAGCAGAGCGATCTTGATACACTTGGTGAAGCAAACATTCAAACATGGTGCTACACCGTCAATGATCCGTCTCGCTTCAAATTCCTCTCAAAAGTAGACGCTGTATTTACTGATTTTCCGAATCAATTCAAGCCCATAAATTGACCTCGTAAATACCGAAAAAATACCCCCCGAGAGACTTTAAAATTAACCCTGAAAAACCTGAAAATTTGGTAGCAAACACAAGTGAGTAGGAGTACATTCCGCTACTCACTTGGTTTCACTAGCTCGCCTTATTAGACAGCTTTATTGGTTACTTAATTTATGGATCTCATTTTTAGTCCAACCTTCCCAATTTTGGGTGCAATCTTCATTTTCGCTGCGATTGTTCGTGGCTTCTCAGGTTTCGGTTTCACCTTAGTGGCACTGCCATTGAGTGCGTTATTCGTGCCTGTTATCGAACTGGTTCCCGTTTTCATGCTGATCGACCTGTTAGGCAATATCCAATTGCTGCCGAAGGTTAAACACCATGTAAATTGGCGCTGGGTTTCAAAGGTATTTGTCCCTTGTTTGGCCTTCACTCCGGTCGGCCTACTTCTGCTAAAATCCGTTAGCCAAGACACGATCATCTTGATCATCAGTGCCTTCATTTTTGCGTCAGCAATCATGATCTACAAAGGGTTCCAATACAAAAGCGAACCTAGATTTGCTCCCTATATTCTGGGCAGCCTTGCAGGAATAATGAACGGCGCAGCTTCAATGTCAGGGCCTCCGATAGGCACACACGCATTGGCAAGCCCAATTGCTCCGCACATTGCCAGAGCTGGCCTGATTGCGTTCTTTGTACTAGCTGATTCTAGTGCGTTTGTATCGGCATCAATCGCAGGGTTAGTCGATCGTGATGTGGTCTGGCTTACTCTAGCACTCTTACCAAGCAGCATGTTTGGCGGCTATGTCGGTTCGAAACTGTTCGAGAGGTTTGGTGGGGCGAAGTTCAAGCCAGTCACGATTGCATTGCTGATCGTGATTGCGATATTCAGTGCAGGTCGAGTCTTACTGTAACTGGCTTTAACGGTTAATTTTGGAAGTTGTTTTTACGAATTGATTACGGAAATTGACTGCGCGAATTGATTTCGGAAAATGATTAAGAAAAGAGGGTACCAATTACTACCATTCAATATGGATCGGGGTACCCATTTTTACGAGTTGAATGAACTCATCCATATCTTGATTGGTTAATGCAATACAACCATCCGTCCAATCAAAACTTTGAATAAAGCTTGGAGAACGGCGCTCACCGTTTTTAATACCGTGGATCTTGATGTTCCCTCCAGGGTCTACATCATTTTCTTCAGCCCACTGCATATCCGAAGGTTGCGGGTAGCTGATATGTACCGAGCGATAAAAATCCGATTCTTCCATCACATAATCGAGCTGGTATTCCCCTTCAGGCGTTCGGTTGTCCCCTTCAAAACGTTTATGCCCTTTCGGTTGTTTACCTAGCGCAATACGAAACTCTTGAATAACCTCATCACCTTTAAGTAGGTACATTCTACGTTTCGATTTATCAACTCTAACCAAAGTAACCACTTGCGACAGCGAATCTATCTCAGAAGAGGAATCGGGTAGAGTGTAAAACGGTTGAGAGGAGCTTGGAGATGGACGTTGAGAAAAGGAAGAGGTTGGTACACGTTGAGCGTGAGACGGTGCCGACTCAAATACAATGGTCTCGATCGCGGTCGCGTCAGACACGATCTTTTCAACGACAACCTTCTCAGCTTGTACATTCGAAGCGACAAACAATAAACACAGTGATAAAGGCAAAAACAGGCGCACCCTTAGCTCTCCTCAAAACGCATGGACATGGTTAGTGACTGAGTTTCCATTCCTAAAGACTCATAGAACCCCTTAGCTTGCTGATTAAACTCCATCACTTCTAACCTAAGCTCAATAGCACCGTTCGCTTGCGCCCACTGATTAAAAGAATTCATCAACGCTCTGCCAACGCCTTGGCTCTGAAACTGATCGTTTACCACAATCGTATTCACTCGTGCTATTTTGTGAGACTGAATGAAGGTTACCCCTTTGTTCTGCGTAACCTTTCCTGCTAAGAAACCAAGAACTTGTTGCTCGTCAACGGCAACTAAGAAAGAACCAACAGGATCCAGCATCAACCCTAACCAATACTCTTCACTATCAGCTAAGCCATGAGAAGCGGGAGCAAATACCATAGGGGCACCAAGATGATGTTGACGATTTATTTGCATAGAGAGCTCTAAGATCGAGCTAATATCAGTTACCTTGGCGTTTCGGATTTGCATGTCGTTACCTTACTTGAATTCAATAACACCTTAGCAAAAATAGCGTAATTGTGCACCGTCCTACTCTTTTCAACCAAACTTTAGAGCTAGAACTTAATACCACTAATTACATCACGCGCTAACGAAGAACAGCTCCCAATTGGGAGCTGTTCTTATATCTAAATCTGGGTTCGTTCTGAACGAATGATATTAAATCAATCAACTAAGTGACGATCAAAAACCGTTAAACATTTTTGGTCGGCTTTTTTTGATTATTACCGTATAGGTCAAATTGAACAAACCATTCATAGCGACATCTCTAAACTTACTTAGAAATTTTAAAGTTTTAATGCGGAGTGATTTTTTAATACGGAATGTTCTTTCTCCGATAACAGAGTCGGCAGCCCCTCCAGTTAAACCAGCAGGAGATACACCATAGGTTGGTTGCTTATGAAGCCATACATTTCTAATGAAGACGTCAACTGGGTAAAGGAATCGATCGCTTTTTTCTATAAACGTTTTCGCCACATGCGGCGTGATCATATAAGCAGTCATGCATAACGGTGTTTTAATATGTCGCACTAGACTTTGTTCGTCATCTAGATTTTCAACAACATAATTATACTCTCTTTTGTTCGAGTAATTTTCTAACCGAATATAGCCACACTCTTCAATATGCTCACTGGCATGTTGAACCGTTTTTTCAAATACATCAACATCAACCATAACATCATCTTCAAAGATAATAATCGGCTGATTCAGTTCAATACACCTTTCCCATGCCAAGTAGTGGCTACTGTAACACCCGATTTCACCAGGAACAGCAACCCGCCCATTTAATGCATAAAAGGCAGCGGCATCATAACGATTCATCAGAGGGTGGTCTTTAGATAAGCTAGCATCAACGCCACTCAGCTTTTCTATGTCTAGTTTCTTAATATTTAAAAGTTGTTCTTGGCTAGATAAAAATCGCTCTGACTTTCGCTCCAACGAAATGATGATAGACTTCACAGTAAAAACACCCACTACTAATAATTGAACCCTGAAGAAATTAATATAAATATCAGAAAAAGTAACCCCCCGCCCCCCCCATAATTACAACTAATTTAAAACAATCGTTGTTCATTATTCCTATTATGTTCAACTTCGTGACTCTGTAACGTAAATAACCATCAATCTAGGGGGCGTTGTTTAATTTTCTCTACCGATAAATAAAGCGGCATTCAAAACCAACAAGGCTAAATACAACCTCAGGTGCATATAAACTTGGCGTACATGGTATTACTCAAGAACTGTCGGGCAGAATATAATCAATAGACATTCATTCTTTGGATATTGAGTATTTTATATTGAAACACTTCCAATAAACCAGCACCTCCCACGCCCTAACCGGCACAACAAAAGACTTTATTATGACGCTCCGCATGCTCAGGTATGGACGAGTTAATATTAATATCAGGCTTAAGATCTTGGAGAATTGTTCCGCAAATCTCGGAAACAATGCTAGCCATTGAGTGCTACTATCTTCATAGAATTAATATACTAACTAGTGGATACCTTATGATTAAGTTCGCTGTAATTGGAACCAATTGGATTACACAGAAATTTGTTCAAGCTGCTCATGAATCAGAATCGATGCAGTTGGCTGCTGTTTATTCACGAAATCTAGACAGCGCGGCACAGTTTGCCCAAGAATTTAACGTTGAAGCGACGTATGACTCACTCGACGCATTGGCAAATGACAACACTGTTGAAGCCGTGTACATCGCTTCACCAAACTCACTGCACTGCGAGCAATCTATCTTGATGATGGAACACGGCAAGCATGTCATCTGTGAGAAGCCTGTCGCATCGAATATTGAAGAAGCAACACACATGTTTGAGGTCGCTCAGAAGAACGGTGTGGTGCTGTTTGAGGCGTATAAATCTCAGTTTCTACCGAACTTTGAGCAAGCTCAACTCGGCTTAAAAAAGATAGGCAAAGTGCATAAAGCGCACATCAACTACTGTCAATATTCATCGCGTTACCAGAAATACTTAAACGGCGAGAACCCAAACACCTTCAACCCAGCTTTCTCTAACGGTTCATTAGTCGATATTGGCTTCTACTGCGTAGCCGCGACTGTTGCTCTGTTTGGTGAGCCAGAGAATGCGCAGGCTTCGGCAAAGCTACTTGACTCCGGTGTGGATGCGCATGGCTGTGCGATCTTCCAGTATCCAGAATTTGATGTAACCCTTGCGCACTCTAAAGTCAGCGACTCTTACGCACCAAGCGAGATCCAAGGCGAACAGGGAGCGATCATCATCGATCACATTGCAGAATGCACCGACATTAAGATTCGCTATCGTGATGGCACGGTAGAAAACCTTACTCAAGCACAAAGCGAAAACTCCATGAGTTACGAGGCCCAAGCCTTTGCAAACTGCATTGCTGGTGACAAAAACACACAAGCTCAAGCCCAACTGCGTGCTTTAACCGTTGCCAAGTTAATTACGGAGATGCGTCAGCAAGTTGGTGTCGTTTATCCCGCCGACAAATAACCCCCCAAGCATGTTAACCAACTGATTTTTAAGAAATGCCGATTTATGCATAACTAAATTTAATCTTTACGACAAATAACCGGATTAGTTGATTGGGATACCATCTGTTTAAATCCGCGTTCGATATCTGTCGTATTTATTTATTTTATTGAAGGTGTGTAAAGTGTTTTCAGTTGATGATCGCGTTGTTGCAACAAAAGGTGTTGAGCTAGGTGAAATGGTAGTAATTGGCCTAAGTGCTGGTGGTGGCTACGTTCATGTTACAACAGTAGAAGGCGCAATAATGACGCTTACTTACCCTGCAAAAGACCTTAAAAAAGCATAGTTTAACCGCTCCGCTCTTTTAGTAGTCACTCTGCTAAAGGTAACAAAATTGAGGCTTTGGCTGACTTCATTCTTCTGCATTAGAGTGAACAGCCAGAGCCTTTTTTGTGCCCGTGATTTACCCACCAGCTTCCCCACTAATTTACTCATTACAATAAAGTCCATTCCAACGGACAATAGAATTCAGTAAAAAGTATCTACACTAAATACTTATTGTCTGGTTGTGCATTCTGTTTATTAGTGCAGGGCGTTTACTGGAACTTGGCATTTATTGATGCTTAGTATTCGTAAGAGTTTCTGATACATTAGCATTATCTTATACTTGTAATGACCATAAATGAGGGAAGCTATGAAGCTTTACATTTACGACCACTGCCCTTTCTGTGCAAGAGTTGCCTACATTGCTCAATCTCTTGGCTTGAATATCGAACTTGTTTCTGTGGATTATGATGACGCCCAAACCCTTATCGATCTGATCGGTAAAAAGATGGTGCCTGTCTTACAGAAAGACGATGGCTCTATCATGGCGGAAAGCTTGGATATCATCGCTTACTTCATGGACTTGAAATCAAGTGATGAGCAGCGTGAACCTTCAGAGCAGGCTACTCTTTTCCAAAGCCGCTCTTTCCCTCTCACTCAACAGATCGGACGCCCACGTTGGTGGAACCTCGACTTGGCTGAATATCGTTCGGCTGGAGCCAAAGAAGCTTGGCGTGTTAGTAAAGAGACCGAAGGCTTTAATTTTGAAGAACTCTTAGAAAAGACCCCACAATACGTTCAACTGATTAACCCATTACTGAAAGATGCAGAGCTTCTATTGGATCTAGAGAATGGTGAATCATCACTGCCTTTGGTTGATCAAGCTCTTTATTTCTCAATGCTTCGCGGTTTCTGTGTTGAACCAAGTATTACATGGCCAGCAGCACTTGAGCGTTGGTTGGAAAAACAGAGTAAAACGTTAGGCATTAAGCTTCTTCGCTAATTTGCTACTTTGCTACTTTGCTAAAACATTAGTCGTTAGTCGTTAACAACTAGCCTAAACGAAAAATCGAAGCTCCCCGAACCATTGTCCGGACGAGCTTCGACTTTTATGACTTAATTATCTTTTTCTAAAGCAAGCGCCTTCTCAATCCTGTACGTTCCAAGATTCGTGTCGAAATCTCTTCAACAGACAGTGACGAAGTGTTGATGTATGGAATGGCTTCACGTCTGAACAAACCTTCTACCGTTTGCAACTCATACAAGCATTGAGAGTCACTCGCGTACTCACTGCCTGCCAATCGATTTTCTCGAATCTCGGTCAGCCTTTCCGCATCAATCGTCAAACCAAACAACTTATGGCGATATATCTCAAACTCCGGTAACAACCTTAAGCGAGCAATATCATCATGGATAAACGGATAGTTTGCGACGCGTAAACCAAACTGCATTGCCATGTACAAGCTCGTTGGCGTTTTACCGCTGCGAGAGACACCCAACAAGATAATGTCTGCCTCTTCCAAGCCTTTTAAAGTAATACCGTCGTCGTGCGCTAACGTGTATTCGATAGCAGCAATACGGTCGAAGTATTTGTCCGAGTCTTTATTGACGCTACGAGAACGCTGCAGCTTCGGCTTAGGCGCCATTTTCGTATCATCTTGCACTTTCTGCACGATACTTTCTAACACGTCATAACAATGCGCTGGCGCATCTAACAGCTTCAGTTTTATCTCCGGAATCACAATCGAGAAAAAGACCAAAGGTTCATGGCCTGTTGCTCGATATGAAATCTCGATCTCTTTCAATAAATCAGAAAGTTTGTCTTCACTTTCGACAAACGGGAAGGTTTTTTCATTAGCTTCGAATGGGAATTGACCTAGAACAACATGCCCTAAAGTCTCACATGTTATGGCCGTTCCATCAGAAACATAGAATACATCACGACTTTGAATATCAATTTGCATTTTTTATTTAATGTTTAAAATTATTTTGAGTAGGATGGGAACCATAATATATATAACGAAACCCTGCTGACTATTACGTCCCCCACAGCTTTTAAAAATAATTTACATTTTTTTAAACTGATACGTAATCGTTTGCCTTTAAATCCCTACAATGCTTGCTATGTTTCTGGAGAAATAAATGCAAAATAACACCCTATGGTTCAATGGCCTTTCCATGGAAGATGTCGACAAAGTCGGCGGTAAGAATGCTTCACTTGGCGAGATGGTTTCTAACCTAGCCAACGCTGGCGTATCAGTACCTAATGGTTTTGCTACCACATCTTATGCGTTTAATAACTTTCTTGATTACAAAGATCTTGATGAGCGCATTCACCAACTTCTTGATGAACTTGATGTTGAAGACGTTGACGCACTGCGTAAGACAGGTGCAACGATTCGACAATGGGTTCTAGACGCACCATTCCCAGAATCACTAGAGCAAGACATCCGTGATAACTACCGCGAACTGATTGAAGGCAACGAAGAATTGTCTGTTGCGGTTCGCTCATCGGCAACGGCTGAAGACCTTCCAGATGCTTCTTTTGCAGGCCAACAAGAAACCTTCCTTAACGTGAAAGGCATCGATGCAGTTATCGAAGCGACTAAACACGTGTTCGCTTCACTGTTTAACGACCGTGCTATCTCTTACCGAGTACACCAAGGCTTTGATCACCGAGGCATTTCATTGTCTGCGGGCATCCAGCGTATGGTTCGCTCAGATAAAGCTTCTTCAGGTGTGATGTTCACGCTTGATACTGAGTCAGGCTTCGACCAAGTGGTATTCATCACCTCTTCTTGGGGCCTAGGTGAAATGGTCGTACAAGGCGCTGTGAACCCAGATGAGTTCTACGTTCACAAGCCAATGCTAGAAGCGGGTCACTACCCAGTGGTTAAAAAGACGTTTGGTTCTAAGTTGATCAAGATGATCTACTCAACCAACCAAGAGATCGGCAAGCAAGTTGATATCATCGACACAGATACTCAAGAGCGTAACGAGTTCTCATTGAACGATGAAGAGATCAAAGAACTAGCAAAACAAGCGATGATCATCGAGAAGCACTACCAACGTCCGATGGACATTGAGTGGGCAAAAGATGGCATCGACGGCAAGCTTTACATCGTTCAAGCGCGTCCTGAAACCGTATGTTCTCAAAGCGACCAAAACGTTATCGAGCGTTACGAGCTAAACAACAAGGCGGATGTCTTGGTTGAAGGGCGTGCTATCGGTCAACGTATCGGTTCTGGCCCTGTTCGC
Organism: Vibrio tasmaniensis; assembly: GCF_024347635.1. Lineage (NCBI taxonomy): Bacteria > Pseudomonadati > Pseudomonadota > Gammaproteobacteria > Vibrionales > Vibrionaceae > Vibrio > Vibrio tasmaniensis. The sequence goes on along the minus strand of NZ_AP025511.1, from coordinate 944,215 downwards.
TTGGTTGACTCTCTAGACCAAATGTCACTGGTTCAAGAAGGCGATGTACTGGTAACCGACATGACAGACCCAGACTGGGAACCTGTAATGAAGAAAGCCTCTGCGATTGTCACTAACCGTGGCGGCCGTACTTGTCACGCAGCAATCATTGCTCGTGAGCTTGGTATCCCTGCAATTGTTGGTTGTGGTACCGCGACAAGCAGCCTGAATGATGGCGACACCGTAACAGTGTCATGTTCAGAAGGCGAAACTGGCTACGTTTACAACGGCGAACTCGACTTTGAGATCAAGCGTTCTGAGGTTGATGAGCTACCAATGCTACCAACCAAAGTAATGATGAACGTGGGTAACCCAGATCGTGCCTTCGACTTCGCTCAAATCCCGAACGAAGGTGTTGGCCTTGCTCGTCTCGAATTCATCATCAACAAGATGATTGGTATTCACCCTAAAGCTCTACTGAACTTCGATGAACAAACGGATGAGATCAAAGCAGAAATAAACCAGCGTATTCGTGGCTACAAAGATCCTATCGATTTCTACGTAAGCAAGCTAACAGAAGGCATCGCGACTATCGCGTCTGCATTCTGGCCTAAACGTGTGATCGTACGTATGTCTGACTTCAAGTCAAACGAGTACAGCAACCTTGTTGGCGGTAAAACGTTTGAACCACATGAAGAGAACCCAATGCTGGGCTTCCGTGGTGCATCTCGTTACATCTCTCCAGTATTTGAAGACTGTTTCGAGCTTGAAACTCAAGCACTGAAACGCGTTCGCAACGAGATGGGATTGAAGAACGTTGAAATCATGATTCCATTCGTTCGTACTCCAAGCGAAGCGGCATCGGTTATCGACATTCTGGCTAAGTTCGACCTGCGTCGTGGCGACCAAGGTCTGAAAGTCATCATGATGTGTGAGCTTCCATCGAATGCGATTTTGGCTGAGGAATTCTTGAAGTACTTCGATGGCTTCTCTATCGGTTCAAACGACATGACACAGCTGACACTTGGCCTAGACCGAGATTCAGGTGACGTTGCACATTTATTCGATGAGCGTAACCCAGCAGTGAAAGCGATGCTGAAAATGGCTATCGATGCCGCAGCTAAAGCGGGTAAATACGTGGGTATTTGTGGTCAAGGCCCATCTGACCATGACGACCTAGCTGAGTGGTTGATGGAGCAAGGCATCAGCTCGGTTTCACTAAACCCAGATACGGTTATCGACACGTGGTTGAAACTGGGCAACGTAGCAAATAAATAACTAAGCAAGTAAATAACTAAATAAGTAACGCTTCGCGCGATACCTAAACGACAAAAGCCAGTCACGATGACTTAATGCCGTTCGGATAAGCATTACTGCTTGAATCTGAACGGATATTTGGCTGGGACAAAGAGGACTGAACGTGGAAACGTTCGGTCCTTTCTTTTATCTGGAAGAATGAAGTGACTCAAACTTTCTCTCATCCTTTTCAGTTTTACAGGTAAAGTTCCGTCTGGACTTAAAGCTAACCAACGTAATTGCGCATCAATAAGGTTAATTGCGGCGGTAAAACTGACCCTAGTCGCTCGAACCCCGGCTTCTGAAGCTATCTTAACCATCTCTAATCGCACTAAGTTATAGGCAAGTAATACGCCCCAAAGCTCTTGCTTCACACCGGCAGAAAAACGACTTCGTAAAGTGACGTGACTTTGCAGTTGAGTCTGTTTAATTTCACCATAACCTTCTTCTATCTCCCAGCGTTGCCAATAAATACGCAGCAGGCTTTCTAGCGAGTATTTACTAGGGTCTGTAAGTGAAGTAATAAAACCTTTTATCTCACCTTTTGGCTCTTGATATAGGACTAATCTGGCTTCCCAACGTGCGGGTAAATTCGGATTCTGCCGTTGAGCTTGAGGAGAGATAGGCATTGAGATAAGCATGTCGTTCTCCGCATATTTCTCCAACACTTCATAGCGTAGTTTACGTTTTGCAGGCATTAACCAGTGCGCATTTTCCGCACTCTCTTGCCAGGACAGCAAAAGGTCTGCCGAGAAATAACAACGATCAAATAAGGTCAATGAGTGTGCGGGGATGTCATTGAATAGGCGCTTAGCTAAGGTCGTTTCACCGACATGACAACCATCAAAAGCCGCCCCCATAATCATTCGAGTTTCTGTTGACATCAAAGCGACTAAACGAAGTTGAGGGTAAGGTTTCAATTTTTTGGAGATGAACCCAAATTGTTCAGCGTTCTCTGGGGAATCCTGACACCGAAATGTTGTTCCATCGACAGCAAGAACATTAAGCTCTAAGTCTTTGTCTTGTTGAAGGATATCTCCGTTCCAAGCCTTTACCGTTGTGTGAAACAGAGCCGCTAACGGACTCTCATCTAGACGTCGGCGTGAATCAGTTAGGACACTGGGTGCAACACGAGACCAGCTATCTTCAGGTTTAGGCTGAAGTGCAATGTCTAATGAACTGCATACCTCTTTGATAGACATGTTGCGTTGCAGCCCCATCCAAATAACTAACCAGACAGCTTGCTGAGCGGGAAGTCGGCGTCGTCTTATGCTCGCTTTATTGGTTTCAAGAAGAGCTTGTTCTATCCACTCAATCTGAATGGCGTCGACGACAGATTCATAATTGTCGGCATCTTCAATGGTCTCGTGTGCCATTGCTAATTCTTGTTCAAGCATAAAAAATCCCCATCAACGTTGTTGATGGGGATTATCTGCTAACTGCAAGATCGTTCAAGTCTTCTTAAACGATCGGCATTAGTCACGATGACTGGCTTTTTTAGGTTCTTTGAAAATTAGCAGGATAGAGCGTTAGAAGTAGTATCTCACACCAACCCAAGCCTCGGTTTGCCAATCATTCGGCATTGACACACCTTTCACATCAACATCCGCTTTGGTAATGTCATAACGCGTATTCAACCACCAAGTTCTTGCGGTGTTCATCGGCACATTTAACGATGTTTTAAATGAGAAGTTTTGCATGTCGATGTCGCTACCAGACAGGTCTTGCCACTCAGGTACTAAAGAGACATAAGCGCCAGAGTCACCGAGATGCTTCGCGGTAATCAAACCAAGCGAGTATCCAGTTAAATCATCTTTAGATGAGGTAATACCAGGGATCTCCATACTACCCGTCATCAGCCCTGCTCTTGGAAAGACTAGGAAACCACCGGTGTAAGCAGGATTAATCGCAACAACCCCACCAACCGACAACAAATCGTTTTTAATGCTAGTACGCGTATTAATATAGTCCAATGAAAGACCCACTTTAGGTGTCGCTTCAGCGCCCGTTTCAAAGACGTGGAAATACTGGATTCTAGAGTTACTATACTCAGTACCAAACTTGTCTGGATCGCGAAGCGCTGTGTTACTTTCGTCGACAAAGGTCGCTTCAGCAAGTAGTGCAAACTGCTGACCATTATCCATCCCACCAGAAACTTGTCCCTGAAATTGGATATCTGAACTACCATTCAACATCAATGCAGCTTGAGTATAAACTTTAGTGACATCAGCAGGGTCGATAACTCGTTCTGGATCTGAATCTGAATTTGCATGTGCAGGAAGGGCTAGGCCTAAACTCAACGGGATTAATAGAGCAAAATTTTTCATTATATCTCTCGAAAGGCATTTGCTTCCTCCTTGAAGCCTGGAACATCCTGTTGGGTAATAAATTGATTATTTGTCAGCAAGTAGTTTTGCAGCTGAACGCATTAGTGCTGGACCTTTATTCTCACCAAAACCTGAGTGGTATGGGTTGGTTGAGAACATCACACCCACAAAGTCACGCGCAGGATCGATGTAAATAAATTGTCCTAGGTTGCCGCTTTTCGACATCGCACCATCATTGAAAATGAAATCAAACTGGTATGCGTTGTAGTCCGCTTTTTCGTTGTAAGCGTGCAGTGAGCTGCTCTCTTTGCTGGTACCTACGAATGCTTTTGGGTCACCTCCGTTACGAATACGATCAATCACAGCTTGTGAAACCACTGGCTCATCAGCCACCGCTTCCCAGCTAGGTGTGAATAGTGTGCCCCAACGAGCCATGTCTTCTACCGTTGTCGACACCAAACCCACGGCGATCGCCATGCCATCAGGCGTTAAGTTGAATTGCATTGATTGACGTGCGTGTACTTTTGACCAAACACGATCTTCGAATACTTGAGTCCATGTTTTGTTTTCAATGTTTTCAATTAACTTAGTCAGTACCATGGTATTGATAGATGCGTAACGGAAATGGTCACCTGCTTTTTCACCGTCAAGCTTTTGTGCGCCCTTAGCCACGTTCATCCAAGTTTCCATCTCACCCGTCTTAGCTCTTGGTGAGTTAAACGATGCTGCGAAGAAACGCACCACGTCAGAGTCTGGGTTCAAGATAGACTCTAATGTCTCTTCGTTGTCTAGAGCGGTCGACATGTTCAGAACTTGGTGTACTGTGATCCCATCCCAGTTCGTTCCTTTCAGTTCAGAAACATACTCTGTAATGTCCTTTTCAGGATCGACTTTGCCTTCTTCCACTAACATCGCGATTACAGTACCAACCGTCGTTTTTGCAGTAGATGCCCAAACATGCGTGTCTGTCGGCTTCATACCTGGGTAAGCTTCGTAAACGATCTCCCCTTTGTGAATCAACATAAAGCCCTGAGTACGGAACTGCTCATCCGCCAAGTACTCATCCATTGTCAACTGCCCTTTGCTTTCAGTGTCAACTTTGAGTGCTGCGAGTCGTGGGTCGATATTTTTGACTAAAGGCTTGTACTCTTCGTTTGGAGCCGCCAGTGCCGTTGGTAGAAACTCACTCATATGCATGTTGTAGTAAACGCTGTGGTCGCCGCCCATCTGCCAGTGGAAGTTGTTGAATAACTCACGAGCTGAATCAGTAAAACTTGGGGTGAATGCTGTACTCGCCTCTTTCACTGTTAAGGTAACTTGAGCACCTTCTACTTTCAGTGCTTCTTCAACTGGGTTTGCTGCAAGAGCAAATGACGATGCGGTCGCTAACGATACTAGAACGGCAATGTGTTTAAGTTTCATAATTGTTCTCCTGTTTGGGTTAGGAGAAGTATAGAGAGATGCGTTACACTTAATTAGGTCACTTGGTGACATTTAACGGCAAGCTCAGAAAGCTATGAAAACTAAGAAAGCATCATCGAACACCAACAACATACTGCTCACCTCGACCAGTAACATTGCTCCGTATATTCAGTATTGTGACAAACATAATCTGGATTGGCGTGCCGTCGCCGTTGCGTGCGGTCTGCCCATTGAGCTAACACAATCCAATCAATGGCTTCCTACACAAGATTTGATTCGCTTCATTCATGGCCTTGAACGCAAGTTTGGTTATTCGATAGGGATTAAAGTTGGACGCAGAGCCTCTCTTGAGCAGTTATCACCCGAGCTAGACCGAAAAATTGGCCAATGCACGTCACTAGAGCAAGCGGTACGTTGCTTGATTAACGAAATATCCACCTTAAGTAATCACGTCACTATATGGACAGAGAAAAACGATGGGTTCTGGTGGCTGTGTCATCGGAGTTGCTATCACCCGTCGACCTCTGGCTTTGAGCAAGCCGAGTGGTTTCGCGCTCTAACTGTGATTAGTCTCTGTCGTAAATTTATTGACAGTCATTGGCAACCATCACACGCCAAGTTGGTCTCTAAGAACAACAGCGCACGTAAATTACCTAAGCATTTCTTTGATTCTGATATTCAGTTTGAAGAGCAGTATGGTGCATTCACTATCCCACTCCCTGATGATTATCGTGCCATTTCAGAACACAATAGGACCCAAGATTGGCATCACGCCGTCGAGACACTGATAAACACTTACGCGACCTTGCCTTGGTTCAATATTGAATGGTTTGCCACCATGCTCGGCATGACAAAGCGAACACTGCAACGAAATCTGAAGAGCAACGGAATCCTCTTTAAGCAGGCCAAAGAACAGGTTCGGGAGAGTAAAGCCAAGCAGTTGCTCGATGAAACCGACCTTTCAGTGCAAGAGATCAGTTGGCAAGTAGGTTACAGTGATTTGAGTAACTTTAACCGTGCTTTTAAGGGTTGGGTTGGCACTACTGCGCCAAGTTATCGACTTAAAGCAAAACCTTAGAAATAAGAGTTCTGGTAACAAATATTGGTATCACTCCAACCTTACGTTATCCTTTACACAATTCTTCATTGAGAGGTTTGTCATCACAACAAACCTAACTTCAAGACCGATAAGAGCGTTATGAATTCTACTACCGCAACTCCCTCGCCTTCACTTGGCCGACAACTCTATACAATGACATGGCCAATGCTGTTTGGGGTGCTTTCCCTTATGAGCTTCCAGCTTGTAGACAGTGCTTTTATTGGCCAACTGGGCGTGCTACCACTCGCTGTTCAGGGTTTCACTCTTCCTATACAGATGATCATCATTGGTATTCAGGTCGGGTTAGGTATCGCGACGACTGCGGTAATCGCGAGAGCCATTGGAGCAAATGAAACGCGCTACGCTAAGCAGCTTGGTGGATTAGTGATTGCGATGGGCAGTGTGAGTGTCGCGCTTTTCTCCGTCATCATCTATCTGCTGCGTGGGCCAATTTTACAATTATTGGATGCGCCACCGACGGTATTGCCAATCATTGATTCTTACTGGATCTATTGGCTAGCCAGCTCTTGGACAGGGGCGCTTCTCTACTTCTTCTACAGTGTGTGTCGTGCCAATGGTAATACCATGCTGCCCGGTTCAATGATGATCGCGACCAGTATCATCAACTTGATATTGGACCCGATTTTCATCTTTACTCTCGACATGGGTATCAATGGAGCCGCCATTGCGACCATCTTGGCGTTCGGTGCGGGTATCTTTATCGTTGCTCCTAAGGTGACTAAGAAGCATTGGATGACGTTCGACTGGCACGATCTCGACATTGGTAAGAGTGTTCGCTCCATTGGTAACATTATGGGGCCTGCTATGATCAGTCAGTTGCTGCCACCTGTTTCATCAATGTTCGCCACTAAGCTGCTTGCTGGCTATGGCACCGCTGCCGTTGCAGCTTGGGCGCTGGGTTCACGTTTTGAATTCTTCTCGATTGTCGCTGTACTGGCACTAACAATGTCGATGCCTCCAATGATTGGCCGCATGTTGGGAGAGAACAACCTCGAAAACATACGTAAGCTCGTTAAGATTGCGGTGATGTTCGTATTGGGTTTCCAGTTGGTGATTGCACTGGTGACTTGGTTATTCTCAGGCGGACTGGCAAACCTAATGACCAGTGAAAGCGAAGTCTCAACGATTTTGAACTATCACCTACTGATCGTGCCTATTAGCTTGGGGCCACTGGGAATCTGTATGCTGATGGTGTCTGTCTCTAACGCTCTGGGCAAGTCCTACACCGCCTTGACGATTTCAGCGCTGCGCCTGTTCGCCTTCTTCTTGCCTTGCTTGTGGGTTGGTTCGCAGCTTGCGGGTATTGAAGGCCTATTCTGGGGCGCAATGGTAGGTAATGTGCTTGCCGGAACCTGTGCATGGTTTATGTATCAGCGCGCGCTAAAACAAGTCGAGCTTAAGCTGCCAAGCGAATAATCAAACAGAACACTCCAAAATAAAGCAGCAACTTCAGCTGCTTTTTTAGGATCTAAATCCTAGTTTGCATCCTATTAAAAAGCTGTTTTTTGTGAATTTAACTCTCTAATACAACCTCATTTTCAATTAACCACCTATCTTTACTTACCACCACATTCGCAAGGTAAATGCTTGATTGGCATGCATTTGCAACGCCAATCAATCCAACTTTTCGCCTTTCCTTATAACTTGTCCTAGATCATCAAAGGGTTCAAAAATGCAACCTTTGGTTTTAAATATGTAAACCTTGATGCGGTTTAAGAAATTAAACCTCATTTGGCTACCTTTAGTGATCTTGTTCAAATTCCGCTCGTAATATAGGTCTAAAACTTACGATTTGTTGATGTTTTGAACGCTCACTTCAGGTTTACAGAAGTTTACCGCACCTTGTGGGAATACCACCAAAGGAGTAGATTTCAGTTATTGAGTTCAAAAATGTAAACCGAAATCATGAATGTAAAACAAGTTCGATTCACCGATGAAGACAGAGAATGCTTAAGCAATTACTTCCGCTTAGCAGACACTATCGCCGATTTGATTGGTCCTTACTGCGAAGTGGTTATCCATTCATTTGAAAGCTTAGAAAACTCAGTCGTGAAGATCGTCAATGGTCATCATACAGGTCGTGAAATTGGGTCACCAATCACCGATTTAGGTTTACGCATGTGGAGCACATTCGAGAAAACTGGCGAAGTTTCTCCGAAAAGCTATTTCACCAACTCAGCAGATGGTTCCCTACTTAAATCGACCACCTGTGTGCTTGCTGGTCCGAAGAAAAAACCTATCGGCATGCTGTGTATCAACATGAACTTATCTTTCCCATTCCCAGAAATCGTCAAAACGTTGATGCCGCAGTGCAATGTGCCGCAAACCATTGTCAGCGAGACATTCAGTAACAATGCGAATGACGTCATTCAGCAAGCGTTGAGTTCAGCCATTAAAGAAGTTGACCAAGACGAGACGATTTCTTCCAAAGGTCGCAATAAAGCCATCATCCGTTGTTTGTTTGATAACGGCGTATTTGAGCTAAAAGAGACGACGACACAAGTATCAGAGAAACTTGGGATCAGCCGACAGGCGGTTTACAAGTTTATCCGTGAATTTAAATCAGAATAAAACCAATAATTTAGGAGTTACATCGTGAAACAGATCATTGCCACTGAACAAGCACCTGCAGCTATCGGCCCTTACTCACAAGGTACGTCTTACGGCGACATGGTTTATACATCAGGTCAATTACCTCTCGTTCCAGAAACCATGCAGTTTGTTGAGGGCGGTATTAAAGAGCAGGCTCGTCAGTCTCTAGAAAACTTAAAAGCTGTATTAGAAGCGAGCAATGCGGGATTAGACACAGTGTTGAAAACAACCTGCTTCCTATCAGACATGGAGAACTTCATAGCATTTAACGAAGTGTATACAGAGGTGTTTGGTACAGAGAATGCACCCGCTCGCTCTTGTGTTGAAGCAGCACGACTACCAAAAGACGCACTGGTTGAAGTTGAAGCCATCGCATACAAAAAATAACCGATTTAGGTATTAATGGGTATCATAGGAGATTCTCATGAGCGTTTCATTTATAGGATTAAGCATACTGTTCTTTGGGTTCTACGCACTGCTGTCGAACTTCAAAAAGCAAAAGAAAAGTTTTAACTTCCGCGTACTGAGTGCACTTGCTGCTGGCTTACTGTTCGGTGGCGCTATTCAACTTGTTTTCGGTGTCGGTAACGTTGCGACATCTGGGTTTGCTGAACTGATTTCAGTGTTCGGTAAAGGCTACATCAAACTTCTACAAATGATCGTTATCCCACTGGTATTCGTGGCGATGATCTCTTCGATCATGAACGTTGAAGGCGGTGGCGCGTTATCTCGTATCGCACCCAAAATCATCGGTATTCTACTTTTCACTTGTGCAATCTCAGCAGCCGTTGGTATCGCAAGTATTTACCTATTTGGTATCGATGCGAACGCGCTAGTAAGCACAATCGGCACAAACAGCGCTATTGAAGCTCGTGGTGATTCACTGGTAGCAACACAAGATGCAATGGCAAGTAGTGGCCTGTCTGGTATGGCTTTATCTATCATTCCAACCAACATCTTCGACATGCTAACAGGGTCTCAACGTACTTCTACGCTATCGACTGTACTGTTCGGCATGTTCCTAGGCTTCTGTATCCTACAAGTGAAAAACCGTAAGCCAGAGAAAGTGCAAAACTTCGTTGATTTCATCAACTCTGCAAAAGAAGTGGTTCTTTCAATGGTTCGCGAAATCCTGAAGCTAACGCCTTACGGTGTATTCGCTCTAATGACCACGTTCATGATGACGAATGACCTATTCGCACTAGCTGAAATGGGTCGCTTCCTTCTAGCAAGCTACGTAGCAATTGGCGTTATGTTCGGCATCCACTTCGTAATGGTGTCAATGTTCGGTCTTTCTCCAGCTAAGTTTATGAAGAAAATCTGGCCAGTGTTGGTGTTCGGCTTCGGTTCTCGTTCAAGCATGGCAGCTATCCCACTAAACGTTGAAACACAAACTCAACGTCTAGGTGTAGACGAAGAAACAGCAAACATGTCAGCGACATTCGGTACCAGTATAGGTCAAAACGGCTGTGCAGGTATCTACCCAGCAATGCTCGCTATTATGGCAGCACAAGTAATGGGTATGCCTGTAGACTTAAGCTTCATCTTACAGTTGATTGCAGTTATTGCGATTGCTTCATTCGGTATCGCAGGTGTCGGTGGCGGTGCAACGTTCGCTGCTGTAGCGGTACTAACCATCATGGGTCTAGATATCACAGTGGTTGCGATTCTAGTGTCCATTGAAGCACTGATTGATATGGCTCGTACCGCACTAAACATCTCAGGCTCTATGTTGTCTGGTGTACTAACGGCTAAGAAAAACGGCTCGCTAAACACAGAACAATACGACGCTGACGTTACAGCGACTGTATCAAAAGAAGCAGCAGTATAATTCTCAAACTTAATTAAGAGCACTCCACTTGAGTGCTCTTCTGTTTTTCCTGAGTTCAGGTTATTTAGGTAGTAAATATGAAAGTTGTTGTTATAGGCGGTAGCGCCGCTGGTATGAGTTTCGCAGCAAAATACAAACGTAATCAGCCATCAGACGAAGTCATCGTTTTAGACAAGCGCAGTTACATCTCTTTTGGAGCATGTGGTCTACCCTACTTTGCAGGCGGCATGTTTGATGACACAGAACGAATGATCTCTCGCACGCCAGAACAAGCCATTAAATCTGGCTTGGATGTAAGTGTAGAAACAGAAATGGTGTCGTTCGACCGCACTGAAAAGCAAATTACGGTACGTCACCAAAATGAAGAAAGCGTCATCGATTACGATATGTTGGTGATAGCGACAGGCGCACGTCCGATCGTTCCATCATTCGGTGAATTCAATCCAGAACACGTATACACACTAACAAGCATGGAAGATGGCTTGGCGGTTAAAGCAGCGCTAAAGGATAGTAACAAGCAGCGTGTGTGTGTTATTGGGGCTGGCTTTATCGGCCTGGAAGTATTCGATGCGGCACACGGCTTAGACAAACACGTGACGATCATCGAACGTGAACAGCACATCATGAGCCGTCAGTTCAGCCCAGAGATCATTGAAGTAGTCGAAGGGGCAATTCGAGAATCCGGTGCTGACCTTAAAACAGGTTGTAGCGTGTCTGCAATTCGCGATGCGGAACAAGGTGGTTACATAGTAGAAACCGATAATGGCAACGTAGAAGCCGATGTCGTGATCCTGTCACTTGGTTTCAAACCAAACACGGAAGCATTCGAACTGCCAAAAGCTCAAAATGGCGCGTTGTTGGTGAATGAATATGGTGCCACTGAAGACGCTTACATCCACGCAGTCGGTGACTGTGCCGTTGTCCATCATATGGCACTAGGCAAACCTGTTTATGTTCCTCTAGCAACCACAGCCAATAAGCAAGCGCGTATGATGGCAGACAAGCTAGCAGGTAAAGATACCTACATGTCGGGCTTCTTGGGGTCGTCTTGTTTGAAAGTACTCGATTACGAACTGGCGTGTACTGGCGTAAATGAACTTCTAGCGAAAGAACACTGCGTAGATGTGAAAGTATCGACCATTTCAGATAAGAACCAAACCGATTACTACCCAGGTCAAGAAGACATCAAGGTGAAGTTGGTTTATCACCCCGAAACTAAGGTCCTTTTAGGTGGTGAGATCGTAGGTAAGAAAGGAGCCGTTGGCCGCATCAATGCACTGGCCGTAGCGATCACAGCCAAGATGACTACTCAACAACTAGGCTACATGGATTTCTGTTATGCCCCACCTTTTTCACGTACTTGGGATGCTCTAAACGTGGCAGGTAACGTCGCTAAATAAGCGAGTTGATTGTACAAATTCCAAAGCGTATTCATTGAGACATCAAAGCAGAGCGATTACGCTCTGCTTTTTTAATCCCTAAACTCTACGAACCTTATAACTAGATAAGATAACGACTTATCTAGTATTTTTGAGTTCTCTTTTGCAAATTCAAGATGTAAAAAAGCCCGCTGATTTCTCAGCGGGCTTTCTAATGGTGGTGGAGGGATAGGGATTTGAACCCTAGAACCGCTATTAACGGTTGCCGGTTTTCAAGACCGGTGCTTTCGACCACTCAGCCATCCCTCCAACAAATTGTCATCAACAGATTTGTGCACTGTTGAAGTTGTTGTTTGCTATGCAAACAACGAAATTAAAGCCTGGCGATGTCCTACTCTCACATGGGGAAACCCCACACTACCATCGGCGCTATTGTGTTTCACTTCTGAGTTCGGCATGGAATCAGGTGGGTCCACAATGCTATGGTCGCCAAGCAAATTTTGTTTAATTGACGCGTTAGCGGCAATTAATAATTCGGAAAACTGATTTAAAAGTCTCTCTTCAAACTCATTCAAGCGTTTGGTATTTCTTTGAGTCCACAAAACCCCTTGGGTGTTGTATGGTTAAGCCTCACGGGCAATTAGTACAGGTTAGCTCAATGCCTCGCAGCACTTACACACCCTGCCTATCAACGTCGTAGTCTACGACAACCCTTTAGGACACTTATAGTGCCAGGGAAAACTCATCTCAAGGCTCGCTTCCCGCTTAGATGCTTTCAGCGGTTATCGATTCCGAACTTAGCTACCGGGCAATGCCATTGGCATGACAACCCGAACACCAGAGGTTCGTCCACTCCGGTCCTCTCGTACTAGGAGCAGCCCCTTTCAATTTTCCAACGCCCACGGCAGATAGGGACCGAACTGTCTCACGACGTTCTAAACCCAGCTCGCGTACCACTTTAAATGGCGAACAGCCATACCCTTGGGACCGACTTCAGCCCCAGGATGTGATGAGCCGACATCGAGGTGCCAAACACCGCCGTCGATATGAACTCTTGGGCGGTATCAGCCTGTTATCCCCGGAGTACCTTTTATCCGTTGAGCGATGGCCCTTCCATTCAGAACCACCGGATCACTATGACCTGCTTTCGCACCTGCTCGAATTGTCATTCTCGCAGTCAAGCGGGCTTATGCCATTGCACTAACCACACGATGTCCAACCGTGTTTAGCCCACCTTCGTGCTCCTCCGTTACTCTTTGGGAGGAGACCGCCCCAGTCAAACTACCCACCAGGCACTGTCCGTAATCCCGATTCAGGGACCAACGTTAGAACATCAAAACTACAAGGGTGGTATTTCAAGGACGACTCCACCACATCTAGCGACGCGGTTTCATAGTCTCCCACCTATCCTACACATGTAGGTTCAATGTTCAGTGCCAAGCTGTAGTAAAGGTTCACGGGGTCTTTCCGTCTAGCCGCGGGTACACTGCATCTTCACAGCGATTTCAATTTCACTGAGTCTCGGGTGGAGACAGCGTGGCCATCATTACGCCATTCGTGCAGGTCGGAACTTACCCGACAAGGAATTTCGCTACCTTAGGACCGTTATAGTTACGGCCGCCGTTTACCGGGGCTTCGATCAAGAGCTTCGACCGAAGTCTAACCCCATCAATTAACCTTCCGGCACCGGGCAGGCGTCACACCGTATACGTCATCTTACGATTTTGCACAGTGCTGTGTTTTTAATAAACAGTTGCAGCCACCTGGTATCTGCGACTCTCGTCTGCTCCATCCGCAAGGGACTTCACTGATAAGAGCGTACCTTCTCCCGAAGTTACGGTACCATTTTGCCTAGTTCCTTCACCCGAGTTCTCTCAAGCGCCTTGGTATTCTCTACCCGACCACCTGTGTCGGTTTGGGGTACGATTCCTTACAATCTGAAGCTTAGAGGCTTTTCCTGGAAGCATGGCATCAATGACTTCACTACCGTAGTAGCTCGACATCGTATCTCAGCGTTAATGAAAGTCCGGATTTACCTAAACTTTCCGCCTACGTACTTGAACCTGGACAACCGTCGCCAGGCCCACCTAGCCTTCTCCGTCCCCCCATCGCAATTGTAAGAAGTACGGGAATATTAACCCGTTTCCCATCGACTACGCCTTTCGGCCTCGCCTTAGGAGTCGACTTACCCTGCCCCGATTAACGTTGGACAGGAACCCTTGGTCTTCCGGCGAGGGAGTTTTTCACTCCCTTTATCGTTACTCATGTCAGCATTCGCACTTCTGATACCTCCAGCAGCCCTTACAGACCACCTTCAACGGCTTACAGAACGCTCCCCTACCCCACATACCCTAAGGTACGTAGCCGCAGCTTCGGTGTATAGCTTAGCCCCGTTACATCTTCCGCGCAGGCCGACTCGACCAGTGAGCTATTACGCTTTCTTTAAATGATGGCTGCTTCTAAGCCAACATCCTGGCTGTCTGAGCCTTCCCACATCGTTTCCCACTTAGCTATACTTTGGGACCTTAGCTGGCGGTCTGGGTTGTTTCCCTCTCCACGACGGACGTTAGCACCCGCCGTGTGTCTCCCGGATAGTACTTACTGGTATTCGGAGTTTGCAAAGGGTTGGTAAGTCGGGATGACCCCCTAGCCTTAACAGTGCTCTACCCCCAGTAGTATTCGTCCGAGGCGCTACCTAAATAGCTTTCGGGGAGAACCAGCTATCTCCAGGTTTGATTGGCCTTTCACCCCTAGCCACAAGTCATCCGCTAATTTTTCAACATTAGTCGGTTCGGTCCTCCAGTTGATGTTACTCAACCTTCAACCTGCCCATGGCTAGATCACCTGGTTTCGGGTCTAATCCTAGCAACTGTACGCCCAGTTAAGACTCGGTTTCCCTACGGCTCCCCTAAACGGTTAACCTTGCTACTAAAATTAAGTCGCTGACCCATTATACAAAAGGTACGCAGTCACACCACGAAGGTGCTCCTACTGCTTGTACGTACACGGTTTCAGGTTCTATTTCACTCCCCTCACAGGGGTTCTTTTCGCCTTTCCCTCACGGTACTGGTTCACTATCGGTCAGTCAGTAGTATTTAGCCTTGGAGGATGGTCCCCCCATATTCAGACAGGATATCACGTGTCCCGCCCTACTCGTTTTCACTGATTATGAGATGTCGATTACGGGGCTATCACCCTTTATTGCGGCACTTTCCAGAGCCTTCATCTGTCTCATTAAAAGCTTAAGGGCTAATCCAATTTCGCTCGCCGCTACTTTCGGAATCTCGGTTGATTTCTCTTCCTCGGGGTACTTAGATGTTTCAGTTCCCCCGGTTTGCCTCCTGTTGCTATGTATTCACAACAGGATACTTGCTTATGCAAGTGGGTTTCCCCATTCAGGAATCCCAGACTCAAAAGGTTATTACTACCTAATCTGGGCTTATCGCAAGTTATTACGCCTTTCATCGCCTCTGACTGCCAAGGCATCCACCGTGTACGCTTAGTCACTTAACCATACAACCCGAAAGGGTCTTAGCGTATGGCAACTAACCAAGGTTTTTGGTTGTCATCAAGAAGGGTTAATTCTTGATGACTATTTGCCGGACTCAATTTACTTTTTGTTTCCACTTTTTAATAAAAAGTAGAATCAAAAAATGAACAATCATTTCTGATCATTCGAATACAAGACACTTGAATGTGTTTGTTGTGTTTATACCGTTCTTATAAAATAAGAGCAGATAAACATTGAGAACTTTTAAATTTGATTAACTTAATCACAGCATTGAGCTGTTTGATTTCACTTTTTAAAGTGAAAACCAATTAAGTAATCAGTCAGCTTTCCAAATTGTTAAAGAGCAAGAGTTTTTCAAGTTTTAAACTTTCAAAACCATTTTTAAATACACTCAGCTTTCTATTACTAAGAAAAATGTGCTTAAAGATGGTGGGCGATACCGGGCTCGAACCAGTGACCCCCTGCTTGTAAGGCAGGTGCTCTCCCAACTGAGCTAATCGCCCATGATAGTTTCTTTTGTCTTCACTTTTTAAAAAGTGAAAATAAAAGCCATCCTTACATGGAGAAAGAATGGTGGAGCTATGCGGGATCGAACCGCAGACCTCCTGCGTGCAAGGCAGGCGCTCTCCCAGCTGAGCTATAGCCCCATATTTTTATTTCCTTGGGAGGAAATGGTGGGCGATACCGGGCTCGAACCAGTGACCCCCTGCTTGTAAGGCAGGTGCTCTCCCAACTGAGCTAATCGCCCCAAATTTTTATTTCCTTGGGAGGAAATGGTGGGTCGTGCAGGATTCGAACCTGCGACCAATTGATTAAAAGTCAACTGCTCTACCAACTGAGCTAACGACCCTTTTTACTTCTTGAAGGAAGTGGTATCCCGTAGGGGAGTCGAACCCCTGTTACCGCCGTGAAAGGGCGGTGTCCTAGGCCTCTAGACGAACGGGACACTGCTAATTTATCTCCACTTTAAAAGTAGAAACAAACTTCGAAGAACCTTGGGAGTTCTTCTTCTCTTTGCTTTTCTAAACCTAATCAATCTGTGTGGACACTCATCGTGACTATCTTCGTATAAGGAGGTGATCCAGCCCCAGGTTCCCCTAGGGCTACCTTGTTACGACTTCACCCCAGTCATGAACCACAAAGTGGTGAGCGTCCTCCCCGAAAGGTTAAACTACCCACTTCTTTTGCAGCCCACTCCCATGGTGTGACGGGCGGTGTGTACAAGGCCCGGGAACGTATTCACCGTGACATTCTGATTCACGATTACTAGCGATTCCGACTTCATGGAGTCGAGTTGCAGACTCCAATCCGGACTACGACGCACTTTTTGGGATTCGCTCACTATCGCTAGCTTGCTGCCCTCTGTATGCGCCATTGTAGCACGTGTGTAGCCCTACTCGTAAGGGCCATGATGACTTGACGTCGTCCCCACCTTCCTCCGGTTTATCACCGGCAGTCTCCCTGGAGTTCCCGACATTACTCGCTGGCAAACAAGGATAAGGGTTGCGCTCGTTGCGGGACTTAACCCAACATTTCACAACACGAGCTGACGACAGCCATGCAGCACCTGTCTCAGAGCTCCCGAAGGCACACCTGCGTCTCCGCTGGCTTCTCTGGATGTCAAGAGTAGGTAAGGTTCTTCGCGTTGCATCGAATTAAACCACATGCTCCACCGCTTGTGCGGGCCCCCGTCAATTCATTTGAGTTTTAATCTTGCGACCGTACTCCCCAGGCGGTCTACTTAACGCGTTAGCTCCGAAAGCCACGGCTCAAGGCCACAACCTCCAAGTAGACATCGTTTACGGCGTGGACTACCAGGGTATCTAATCCTGTTTGCTCCCCACGCTTTCGCATCTGAGTGTCAGTGTCTGTCCAGGGGGCCGCCTTCGCCACTGGTATTCCTTCAGATCTCTACGCATTTCACCGCTACACCTGAAATTCTACCCCCCTCTACAGCACTCTAGTTCACCAGTTTCAAATGCAGTTCCGAGGTTGAGCCCCGGGCTTTCACATCTGACTTAATGAACCACCTGCATGCGCTTTACGCCCAGTAATTCCGATTAACGCTCGCACCCTCCGTATTACCGCGGCTGCTGGCACGGAGTTAGCCGGTGCTTCTTCTGTTGCTAACGTCAAGATGCGCAGCTATTAACTACACACCCTTCCTCACAACTGAAAGTACTTTACAACCCGAAGGCCTTCTTCATACACGCGGCATGGCTGCATCAGGCTTGCGCCCATTGTGCAATATTCCCCACTGCTGCCTCCCGTAGGAGTCTGGACCGTGTCTCAGTTCCAGTGTGGCTGATCATCCTCTCAGACCAGCTAGGGATCGTCGCCTTGGTGAGCCATTACCTCACCAACTAGCTAATCCCACCTAGGCATATCTTGACGCGAGAGGCCCGAAGGTCCCCCTCTTTGGCCCGTAGGCATTATGCGGTATTAGCCATCGTTTCCAATGGTTATCCCCCACATCAAGGCAATTTCCTAGGCATTACTCACCCGTCCGCCGCTCGACGCCCATTAACGCACCCGAAGGATTGTTAGTGTCGTTTCCGCTCGACTTGCATGTGTTAGGCCTGCCGCCAGCGTTCAATCTGAGCCATGATCAAACTCTTCAATTTAAGATTTTGTGACTCAACGAATACTGACTTCAAAACTAATATTTACCGAAGTAAACATGTAATTCTAAAGCTATTACCATTCCAACAGAATGGTAATGAATTGACTGTGCCAAATAACCGAAGTTATTCGTATTGGTCACTCAGTTCATTGAAATCAATTTTGATTCCGAAGAATCTGTTTTATCTAACGATAAAACGTTTTGATATTCATCAACGAGTGCCCACACAGATTGATAGGTTTAAATTGTTAAAGAGCTTTGCTTATCGAAACTTTCTTTTTACAAAGAAACCCTTGGAAGCGGACGTGAATTCTAGCGATTTAATTTTAAGTGTCAAACACTTTTTAAAATTAATTACTTTCGAACTTTTCGTCTTACTGATTACCGCTGAAGCCTTGTAGCGTCTGCGGTGTCAGTGAGGCGGCATTATAGAGTTCATCGAAAACATGGCAACCCCTTTTTTGATAAAAATTCAAAAAAATTGCTTAAGCGTCTACTTTTACGTCAAAACCCTCTTTCATAGGCCAAAGCTCATACAATCAAGAGCATATAACTTAGAATTTCGCGACTAGATCTTTCGAGAATGCCTCTATATCCAGTTCGATACGCCACTTTTCACTTAGCTCCACTATGTTATCTAGCGATTGCTGAACCGTTTTTATCGTCAATGTATTGTTATCTAGGTCGTATACCTGTTTTTGCGTAGTGTAATAGAAGTAAAGGATAGTTAATGCTTCTCGATCGCCTTGCTCAGCTTTCGGTTGAATACGCTTGAGCTTACGATAGATTTGATTGTGAGTTTGTTTGAGGTTCCACACATAAAGCGCTTCTTTAAAATACTCATGCCCTTTCACTCGGCTTGCGATAAACGCATTCAAAGCGACAGATAAGATCACCCCAAGTACATTCAAATGGAAATTACCTGTCGCTTCCCCAGTAACGGATCCAGCTGAACCAAAAAGTTCAATTAGAATGCTACCGAATACGATAGCAAACAATGCAAGTGACCCAACTAATGACACCAACAACAGGTTCATCTTCTTTCTATATTCTTCTTTATTAATCTTCTGTAACTTCACCGACAGCTTCCTTATATAATACCAATCGTAGTAAGTAACGGGTCATCCTAGCTGGTTAAAACGCTCAATAACTGCGTTAGAAACTTTGATTGTAGAATAACTACTTATCGAAAACTTCTGCCTTGTTCTTAAGCCTTTTTCCTGCGCTATTTATGATCTCTTACTTACTGTGATTGGTATAAGTCACCTAATAATTTGCGCATACTATCTATGTAAACCTTGCTTCGCTTCAACCTTTACCATCTTGTAATGTGGTCACTCTCTATTTAATACGTATAGAGGTTCTCGTCAGTACTATACATAACTCCATTTGACTTCATTAATAGAAAAGAGTTACATACCGCCATAATTTTGGTTATTCATCAATTCATGTTGATAAAGCCTGTTTCGCTTTATCACATACTGACAAGGTACATTCCATGCGTTCATTTGTATTACGCGCTCGCGCAGCCCCTACAGAGAGCAAACTTATCTTAGAAGGTGTTGGGCAAGACGCTCATACTGAGATTCTGGCTCATACTCTGATGAACACGATCTTCGTTGCTCAATCTCACCGTGAGAATGTCACCGTGCACCTTGTGTTAGAAAGTACTAAAGACTTTTCACGTACCATTACTTTCGATTCAAATGAGATCACCAACATTGGTGGCTTTCATGAATCGGCATTGTTATCAGCGGTAGTAAGAGCGGTTGATGCTTCTCAAGGTATGACAAAAGAACAGACACGTCAGGTTGAACCCGGTATCACTGTTCGTACGATGAGCTTTGAAAAGTTGGTTAAAGAGTTAGCTGAAGACCACCAGCTGTACATGATGGATAAGAAAGGCGACTTTATCCGTGATGCAGAGATTGCACAAAACCCATGTTTCCTTCTAACTGACCATATCCCTATGCCGAAGAAAAGCTACAACAGCTTGAAGCGTTTAGGGACAGAGAAAATCAGCTTAGGCCCGAACATGCTTTTTGCTTCTCAGTGTGTTGTGTTGATCAATAATGAACTGGATGTGCGTGGTTTTTGATATCAACAACTCTCTCTAAAGCAGAAGGTCACTCTAAAACAGCAGCTCGCTAAAAAATAGCTAGCCCTAAAACCATAAATGGAGCGATATACGCTCCATTTATTGTCAATGTAGTGTGCTCAATTAAAAACGCACTTCGACAGTCATCCCTTCAATCCAATACTCTGTGGGTAAATCAGCCATAAAGTTCAAAGCTACTTTTAGATAGGCAGGTTGCCCTTCAAAAGGGCTTGCTAATTGAGTCGGTAACTTGCTCACAACTTCGACCGAATCTGCAATCTCAGCTTCAAAAGTACTACCATTAGGAAATCTTACCTTGGTATGAGCTCCAATTATCGCGTTTTCTAAATATTTAGGGTCTAAATACGCAACCACTTGCGGGGTAGCATTCTTCGCTATCGTTACCAGTTCATCACCTTCAAATACTCTCTGCCCTTCAACAACATGAATATCGACAACGCGCCCCGCATAAGGAGACTTAATTGACAATTCTTGTTCAACAACACGTTTAAGTGCTAGATCTTTCATTAATGCACGCCGAGCCTGACTAACCGGGCCTGCCAACCCTCTTTCCTGCTCAGCTAATTTCGCATTTTGATAATCAAGTTTTTGACCATTGAGCTGACTATTAAGTGAGTTAGTCATCCCCACTATGCTTGCGTAATCCACATCGGAAACTTGGCCTTTCTTCCTATATTCTTCATAGCGCTTTTGAATTTGCTGTACCGTGTTTAGATTACTGCGCGTTTCTTCAATACCTTTCAAGTGCAGTAGGCCAATATCATCAGCAACGCGGACTTCTAAATCTAGTAACTCAGCATGAAGAAATTCGATTTGCGCTTCTACTTCCTTATTCGTCAACTGAATCGCTGTCTCTGATTTTAATATTTGACTTCCATCTTCTACAGGAATCGGGCCGACTACTCCTGCAACCTTAGAGGTTAAGGTCACAGGGTGTGAGGTAATAATTGCCGGAGCAATAACCAAAAAATTAGTCTTAAATAAAAAATACGCCACGAATAATAGTGGGCTAATAACCAAGCTTAATATCAAGTACCAACGTAAACGGTAGCCTCCTCTTTTCGCTTGTCCGTATGCAACTTTGACACCATCATCCGATTGAGGTTTATTCTTTTTATCAAGATGAAATTTCACTTTCATTGTTAAAACCTTTTGCCTTTTTTCAATACCCACCAAGGAGCCATACTGGACTCTTCATGACTTCTTCTAAATAACTCATTAACCATTGAGAACGCGGTAATCAATCGCATGAAGAACTGATAAAACGGATACAAGATTAGCCATTTTGCCATCTTAATATCTTCTTTCACTCTTTCGGAAACCAACCCAATATAGACAGTAAAAAACAACAACACTGTCGACAAATAGACGCAGTAGATAAGGATCAGAAGTGCAGCAACAAAATCGAAGGGGTAAGCCCAAAATATGTAAAACATGAATAGCGAAACTAGAATGGGCAGCAATACGTTTTGTAGAACGCCATAAACTAAAGTAAATATAAAATTTCCCCAACCGAGTAATCTAGGGGTTAGACCTTCATTGTGTTTCCTTAAAAACAGAAATAATAAGTCTCCATCCCATCTTAGCCTTTGTTGTACCAACCCTTTCAGTGTATCGGGTACATCAGTATGGCCCACAGCTTTAGGTGTAAAAGCGAGTTTATTGTTTGGATGTCTTTTCTTGTACTGTTTGAGCCTCATCGTTAAGTCGAGATCTTCAGCAGTATGAGTATCCCACCCTCCAACTTGCTTCAGAGTGTTCTTTCGAAAGGCACCAAATGCTCCCGATATATTATTGAGAACACCCCAGTTGGATAGCCCCGTTTTACCAGCTTGCATTGATAACATATATTCAAGAGACTGCATTCGCGTAAGCAAGTTTTCTTGCCAGTTTCTAACGCGTAAAGCACCTCCAGAAGCAATCACATTCTTATCAGTAAATTGCTTCATCATTTGTAACGCCATGTCGTTATCAAAAGAAGTATCACCATCAACATTAATAACAAAATCACCAGTAGCGTTATCTAAACCAGCATTTAACGTTGATACGCGACCTCCTCTTTGCCACTTAGGAATGACACGAACATCTCTGTTTCTTACCGTTTTATGTCTTTGCTCCCCTCGCATTGCAGCTAAGTAGGTATCTTCATTTTGAGTTGCTCCATCGACTACAGCTAAAATCTCAATTTTTCCGGGATAAAGCTGTTCAACAAGCGTGTCGATCGTTATCTCAATTGCATCTCCTTCTCCATAACAAGTAATGACAAACGAGATGCTTGGGTATTCTTTTATCTCTATATCACTGGCCGAATAAGACCAGCGAAAGATTCCACTTAACACAAGCAGAAAGAGTGGGAGCTCCACCATAATCATCATGGGGAAAAGCATTAGCCAAAGCTCAGAGTTCTCTAAAAGCATCCCCCAGAAGTACTGTTGGAGATCAAGGCTAACTGACAGCATAGATTTCACTGACTTTACTTTCTAACCAATAACCAACATCTTCTTTCATTGTTGGATCGGGTATACCCCATGCAAAGACATTCAGCGTGAAATCGTCATCTTCGATTAGAGAACAAAGTGCTTCTATTTTCCCGCGTAATACTTCTATATTTTCCATCTTAGCTTTGGGCATAAATACAAGAAGAACATCGCTTTTAAACTGGCAACAAATATCAGAATCTCTAAACAAGCCGTTTAAGCGCTCTGTAATTTGCTCGATTAAAGCAAACATTTTGGCGTCTCCATTTTTAGACACATACTGAGCTAAATCAGGTAAATATAACCCCAGTAATAGGTGCTCTTCTTCATGGCGAAGTGCAATTCTATTAACCCAACTAAGAAGATTAGAAAAATACCCGCCGTCTACTTTCCCGCTTAATGTCAGCTCAGGTGCAGATAGCTTCACTCCATGACGGAATATATACTCTCCCTGGGCTCCAAGTTTCAGCGAATAAATCTTCCTGACAACCAACTTTGAAATCTCGTTTTTTGTGCCACACTCGAAACAAGAAGCTAATGTCTCAGCCTCTGCAAAAGAGTGAGAGCACGAGTTACATGCATGGGTTTCTAAAGGACGATCATAGTCCACACCAATATGGCGAAGCTGCGTTAAACATTTAGGGCATTCTAATTTTTGATTACGTTTGAACTGCCCTTGCTCTGCAACATGACCACATGTAAAACAATGAAGAGAGGTACGCTCAGTAATATCAATGTCTTTGCAAGAAGGACACGCTTCGATGTAGTTTAAGTGGGCACTGGCACATTCATGACACACTCTAACTCGATCAATTAAGTCCTCAATATCAAAAGTGTCTCGCTTAGTCTCTGATAATACAAAACGATAAGTTGAACTTAACTCCGGATAGTAAAGCTCCACTAACGGATAGGAATATATCGATTTATGAGACAAATATTTGTGAGGTGATAATCGACGTGTTTGGTCCAAGCCTAACCATCCAACAAGAGGGTCTAATGTATCCGATGAGTCGATAATACTTTCTAACGTTCTTCGGTGTTGAATCACCTCTTCTTCAACACTTTCTGGATTTAAAGTGCCGTCTGATAAACACTCTGATAATGCACTATTGTCTAAAACATAAATCTTCCAAGACCAAAATTTCCTGCTACGGTGGAGTTGGCTCATCACGTCGTCTTGCGAACTAAGATCGCCATTTAGAACTATGACGCCGCCCAATAATTCAGGGAGTTGATTAATGTCACTGACTGGCACGAGCTCAAATGATTCTCTGGTTTCAAGTGTAGGGGTTCCAAGGCAGTAAATTTTCAACTTATCTTTCATTCATTAACTCCAATTTCTTGACGCTATCACCGTCAAATAAACGTAACATTTGAAATTTCGAGCGATGCTATTGCATTATTTACCCTTATACAAATACTAGATATCGATATGAAAACCGTCCAATCATTAGCCAAAAAGATTAAATAAGCCCACCAATTAATTAACACCAGCGAAACATGAATACTGTTAATGGTTGTTATCAAATCGGTTACATTCAAATCAAAAAATAGGTGTTGATGAGTGTTAATTTCGATTGCAGTACTTCCGGAAGAATAGCGTTTTCAAACAAATTAAGCCTAATGCCCATGCTTTTTTGACCACCTAAACAAAAAAAGAGCTCAACTAAGTGAGCTCTTTTGATTATCTATCTCTCGGTATAGATGGTGTTATCTCAGAATCGGCCTGATTAACCAAAGATGAAGCTGTATAGGAAGCCTGCACCCATCGCCATGCTTAGGATAACGAATAGGAATGCTGCAATCATTTGGTTTTTGAAGATTGATTTAAGCAGGATAACTTCAGTCAAACTTGCACCCGCACTACCAATGATCAATGCCATTACCGAACCTAGCGCCATACCTTTTTGTACTAGAGCAGCACTTAGTGGGATTACTGCTTCAGCACGAATGTACAGTGGAATACCAATTACAGCCGCTACAGGAATCGCATACCACATACCTTCACCAGCGTATTCTGCAATTAGGTCTGTAGGAATGAAGCCGTAGATGAATGAACCAATCGCGATACCCATCATTAGGTAAGGGAAAACTTGTTTGAAGTCTTTCCAAGTTGAGAACCAAATTCTCATCCAACGGCTAGGCTCTTTCTTCTCTACGATTTCAGCCGTTGCGCTACCATCCGTTGAGCAGCATGAAACAGTGACTTGTGGTTCTTCTTTTTTAGAATCGCAGCAAGATGTCTCTTTCGCCATTACTGGTGCAGGTTCACCACATGCACTTGTTCCACATGAAGACTCTGCCTTCGCTGGCGCTGCTTTCTTAGGAGCAGAATCACCACAGCTAGTGCCACAGCTTGAAGCAGAACCTGTCGATTCATACGCTTCAGGTTTTACGTAACGCTCAAAGCCAAGCTTCTCAAGTGCGTAACCTGCCACTACCGATACCGTCATTGCGACTAAGAAGTAGAACACTGCAACTTGCCAGCCGAACGTAATCACGAACAAACCAATGATCACTGGGTTCAATAGTGGGCTACCGAATAGGAACACCATCATTGGACCAAAACCCGCTCGTGCACGCAGCAATCCTTTAAGGAAAGGGATCGTCGAACATGAACAGAAAGGCGTAATCGCACCTAGTAGCGCTGCAACCACATAACCCTTGCCGTTACGCGAGCTCAGAATCGATTGAATCTTTTCTGGCGTAAGAAACTCTTGCAGAATCCCAACAATGTAGCTGATCGCCAAGAAAAGGATGATTAGCTCTACTGCTAAGAAGGCGAACATATCAAGTGCGTCTTTTAGCATTGTTAACATTTCATTGCTCATAATTAACTCCAAACTGGATTGAAGGCCGGACTCTATGAGAAAAGTAACCAACCCTTAATTTCGAATATTCTCGAATTATAGAAATATCTCGTAACAGATCAAGTTTTATTTCGACAAAAGTAGAAATAATTTTTAAAGGGTTTGTTTTTCAATAACTTAATAAATTACGGTCTTTACATTTGTATTTAAACCACATTTCGACTAATATCGAAATTAAATCTTGAGGAGTTAATATGAACTTAGAAGTCGTAGCGAAAGCACTTAAAGAGTTGGGTCACCCTATTCGCCTAACTATTTATAAGAGTGTCGTTAAAGCTGGCTACCAAGGCATTGCAGTTGGCGGCCTACAAGAAGAGCTCGGTATCCCTGGTTCTACCTTGTCTCACCACATTTCAAGCCTAGCGTCTGCAGGCCTCATCAGCCAGAGACGAGAAGGAAGAACTCTATTCTGCGTGGCGGAGTATGAGTGCCTAGAAGGTGTGATTGATTTCTTACAAGACGAGTGTTGCGTAAATGAACAGTGCAACTGATGCACCTTTGAATAAGGCACCTTTAAAGCTCGAACAAGTCTGGGGCGAGTATCAGCAAGCATTAAAGTCATTCCTGCATTCAAAGGTCAACAATTCTGCGGATGTAGACGACTTGCTCCAAGATATCTTGATTAAGACCTATCAGAACTTAGACAAGGTACAAGATGCGAGCAGTGTTAAGGCTTGGCTGTTCCAGTTAGCCAACAACACCATTATCGACTTCTACCGTAAACATGCACGCCAACAACGTGATAGCCAAATTGATGCTGAAGATCTGTGGTTTACCGATTTAGACCACGACTCTGAATTTAAGCAGAAGCTCTCATTGTGTATTGAACCTTTTATTCAGGCACTGCCAGAACAAAGTTCATCGTTACTGCTCGCTGTCGATATCAAAGGCCAAAGCCAGAAAGAGATCGCAGAGGCGCAAAACGTCAGCTACTCAACGGTTAAGTCTCGCGTTCAGAAAAGTCGTGGGGATCTTAAAAGCTTGTTTGAAGAGTGCTGTAACCTGTCACTTGATCAACAAGGCAATGTGATTGACTGCGAGCTCAAACCAGACAACGATTGCAGCAACTGCTAATAACTAATAACTAATAACTAACTCGAACCTGTTATTCAAATACAACAAAGCCAGCAATTGATGCTGGCTTTGTTGTTTTCATAATCTGTAAATCACCTTGCTTCAGCAAACTTAGTACTTAAGCGAATCTAATGCTTGAGCGAACCTCGCTACTCTGCTTCCACTTACTACGCTGCTTCCGCTTTAACAACTGCTTGATAGCGCCCCGGTTTATGATTCATTGCTAGAATCAAGTTGGTGACTATCGCACCAAGCACAGACAATAGAACCAAGGACACATCAACAATAAACAGTGAAAGCACGACAATCGTGCAGTCCAGTGCCATCTGAACCTTACCCGCTCGAATTCCAAAACGTTCTTGTAAGAACAACGCCAGAATATTGAAGCCACCTAAGCTCATTTTGTGACGGAAAATCACCAACATGCCGGTACCAATTAAGCCACCACCAAGCAAAGCTGCATACAATGCATGGATTTCAGCAATCTGAATCACGTGATACAAATGATCCACGGCGAACGAGACAATCGAAACGGCAATAAAGGTATTGATGGTGAAACGCCAGCCCATACGAGCAACCGACAGAATATAGAAAGGTAAATTAAGCGCGAAGAACACTTGGCCAAAGCTTAGATCTGTTACTTTGGTAATGAAAATTGCTAGACCAGCCGTGCCTCCGGTGAGCAAACCGACTTGATTGAAAAAGATAACGCCGAGTGAAACCAATGCGCTACCTAAGAGCAGTGCCAGTAAATTTTCGCGAAGGCTATGATCTTTATCCATGTGAATGACTCTCCCTGAATCTTTTAACATCGCATTTCAGTAGTTTGAAACGATTTATATCCAAATTTACGATGTTTAGCAGATAAGTCGAGCGAACAGCCGATCTTGCGAGGTGATTAGTTTGTATATTAGTTTTTACAGCTTTGTGAAATATCTCAATAAAGCAATTAGTTACGAGCATGAAACCAAGTTTCCATTCTGAATTACACGCTTCTACCGTTGAATCAGCTAGTTTAGAGTTTTCCTATTTATTGGTCATGTTTCATCCCAATTCCAGCGATGCATAAATCTATGCATAAAACGCATAGACTAAATCACAAATGGTCATTTGATACATATCTCACTCGTCATTATGATGCGCGACTTCTTACAACATAGAGCGCATGTAAACACCTTATGTTTTCACAATCTCTTTTTGCCCAACTGGCCAGAATGACGCTATTTCTCGTCATTAGTTTGGTTATTGTGCATCACAGTCAGCCATTGATTGATCTCTTGGCTCAGCATGCCGTGAGCAGTGGCTGCCACCAGCAGTCAGCGCATGAGCACTCCGATCACGAGCATCACCATGATATGACTGAACAACCCATATCAGAGCAAGACCACTCACACCACCATTAATTTAAGAGTATTAGAATGAGCATTTTCCGTTTTCCTTTACTGGTATGGCTTGGGATAGGCACACTTATTATCAGTCTAGGGATCAGACAATCATTCGGCATTTTCATGATGCCAATTTCAGAGCATTTCGGCACAGGTCGCGAGTTTTTCAGCTTCGCGATTGCGCTACAAAATCTATTGTTCGGCGTGTTCCAGCCATTTGTTGGTATGGCAGCTGACAAATGGGGAGCCAGACGCATCATTATTGCTGGCGCATGTGCTTACGGTTTAGGTTTACTTCTTACCTCAATTTCTACCGAATCGAGCATGCTTTACGTTTCACTAGGTGCACTGGTTGGCCTTGGGTTAAGCGCGACAAGTTATGTGATCGTGCTTGGCGCAGTAGCGAAAGTAGTACCGGCAGAGCACGCGGCTAAAGCGTTTGGCTTAACCACGGCCGCAGGTTCATTTGGTATGTTCGCGGTGATTCCGGGCGCGCAATACATGTTGAACGAATTTGATTGGCAGAGTGCAATGCAAGTGTTTGGCGTGCTGTGTTGTTTCATGATCTCTTTTGCCCTGTTTATGCGAGCGCCTAAAGCAGCCTTAAACAAACAAGCGCAAGCAGAAGAGAACCAAACACTGAAAGAAGCACTGTCTGAAGCGTTTGCTCATAAAGGTTACTGGTTAATTCACGCGGGCTTCTTTGTGTGTGGTTTCCATGTAATGTTTATCGCAACGCACTTACCTAGCTACTTAGCAGATAAGAACTTGCCTGCGAGCAGCGCTGCTATGGCACTGGCTTACGTTGGCATCTTCAACATCTTCGGGTCTTACTTCTGGGGTGTGATGGGCGACAAGTTCAGCAAGCGCCACGTTATGTCTGCACTGTACTTAGTGCGTACTGTAGTTATCGGCGCGTTTGTCACTCTACCAGTAACGGAATCAACGGCTGCTATCTTTGGTGGGGCGATTGGTTTCTGTTGGTTGGGTACGGTTCCGCTAACGTCTGGCTTAGTTCGTCAGATCTTCGGTGCTCGTTACCTGTCGACGCTTTACGGCTTGGTGTTCTTTACTCACCAAGTGGGTAGCTTCTTAGGCGCTTGGGTTGGTGGTCGTATTTACGATTACTACGGATCTTACGAGCCAATCTGGTGGTCAACAGTGGTACTGGCATTTGCGGCAGCGCTTATCCATTTACCGATCAACGACAAGCCGATTGAGCGACTGAAATTGGCAATGGCTTAACGTTATACGCAGACTCCCCCCACTAGCGTAAACAACAAGTCGTTCCAATAAAGCGAGTGAATATTGAAAGGAAGTATCCTGAGATATTCACTCGCTTTTTTGTTGGTCGTTATAATCGAAATGATAACTAGCGAAACTTGCACAAAGCTCAATGAATATTAAGACTATTCTTTTCGTTTTAATTTATAGTACTCACTCGCTCCTTTAAAACTAACCCGCAGGCTTATGGAATACCTAGATCAGACTGTCCTTATCGCAATGGCACTCATTTTTGCTGGCTCGTTTGTGCAAACCGCAATCGGCTTTGGTTTGGCTATTGTTGCAGCCCCACTGCTGTTTTTAGTCTCTCCAGACTATGTACCTGCACCTATCTGTTTAATTGGCCTATTTATCTCGTTATTCAACGCTTTTAAACATCGAGCGAACATCTCTATTGGCGGATTAAAAATCGCATTACTAGGACGCATTCCAGGCTCACTGGCAGGCGGTGCCTTGCTGGTGATGGTTTCAACAAGCGTGCTGTCTCTGTGGTTAGGTTTATTGGTGGTATTTGCCGTGATTGTTAGCCTACTACCATTCAGACTCGAACCAACCCCGATCAAGATGGGTATTGCAGGGTTCTTCTCTGGGTTCTTTGGCACCAGTTCTGGTATTGGTGGTCCACCGATGGCGCTACTGCTGCAACACCAAGATGCCAATCAACTGCGTGGTAACTTGTCTGCCTTTTTCGTATTTAGTTCCATCATTTCATTACTGGTACAGATCCCTATAGGCTTCTTCACTATGCACCATTTGATCATCACAATCCCGTTACTGCCTGCGGCTTGGTTGGGTTACAAAGTGGCATTGATGACGACACAAAGCATCCCTAAAGAGAAGATACGCATTGGTTCATTGCTGCTATGTTCTATCAGTGGTTTTACTGCAATCTGGCAGGGGTTAGCTGGTTAGCGATAAAGACCGGGAAGAAGAGAAATTCTTAGAAAACCAAAACAGATCAAACACCTAATAGATAAAAAGGACGTTCTATGACTTACGACGAATTCAATGCATTCTGCGAGTCACAACCTGCCACTAGCTATGTGATGCAGTGGAACAACTCGCACGTTTGGAAAGTAGGTGGCAAGGTGTTTGCGATTGGTGGTTGGGGACCGAAAGATGAGCCTGCATTTATCTTCAAGGCATCCGATCAGAATTTTGATTTTCTCAAAGAAGAGCAGGGATATAAACCCGCGCCCTACTTTGCTTCGCGCGGAATGAAGTGGATTCAGCTTTTTGATAGCACATCAGAAAGGGATGAGGAGCTAAGATATTACCTCACTGAATCACACCGAATTGTTTCATTAGGGCTAACCAAAAAGAAACAAGCAGAACTAGGGCTCAATCAATAACGTTTATCACGTATTGTTAATCTGAGCCCTTCTTTTTGCCGTGAGGAAGGATCCCTAAGAAGTCTGTTTCAAAAATTCAGGTAAATAGCGTTCTATTTTTTGCTCTGAGATAAGCGGCACCAATAGATAAATTAACCCCGCAAAGGCGATAGATCCGGCTAAGTCTTCAGGGCGGTGCATACCAAGCCAAACGCGGCTATAGGCGACACCACCAGCCCAAACTAGCAAACCGCCGACTAAGTAAAAACGTTTCGCTTCCAGGAACAAGCCGCCAAAGAACGCCAGACACACGCCAACGAAAATCATGTGCCCAGATGGGAAAGAATAGTCAGTTTCACCTAGCCAATGACGTGTTCGCCACTCACTCACCTTATCTTGCACAGATGCAATCGCTGCGTTCTTTTCTACCAATGGCAGTTCGTAAAACAGCTCTGGCATTTCAACGACTTCTTGCGTCACCAAATACTCAGAATAAGGGCGCGGGCTTTCTGTAGAGTGCTTTAAGAAAGTTTTTGCTGCAAAGCTGAGAACCAACAACAAGCCGAGCTGCATACAAAGGCTGACGAGCTTAGCTTTGGAGAATTTCATCGTGAGCAATACCAAAGACAAAACAGCTAGCGTTACCAAGAACCCTTGATTACCCGCCGAGTAAGTCACAAACGTTATGAAGGCGCCTTGGAAAGGCGAAACCGCAGCCCCAAGGTCAAAATAAGATCCAAAGATCAAAAACGGTACGAGAGAAGACAAACTTAAAACGAGCAGTAGTAAGCCTTTGGATTTGTTAGAGAACGGAGATGTCATGACTAAGATCTTTTGGATAAAGTGGATGGATGCTAGCGCAGCTTAGCACTGCCAATATCAATTTTATGTCAAAACGGTCATTAAGCCGTCATGGTCTAACAATGTTCGATTGATGAACCTCTTGAGTATTGATTCGGTGAACGGCTACGCCAGCACCAATAATGTTCGACATCCACTTATGTTCATAGAGCAACAAAGACCACTCAAACCAGCTGAGACAAAGGCATTATCCCACTAAAGACTGCCGGACACGTTCTGCTGATAAAGTGAACACTTACCCGATTATAAGGCTGGAATCTGAAAAACTTTGCTGTCAGTCCTTTAAATCCACTATTGAAAGGATTACCATTTGGTCTGCTTTAAAAGCAAAACAGATTATTAATTTTTATTCTCAGGGCGGGGCGAAATTCCCCACCGGCGGTATGTTTTTAGCAAAATCTAAAGATAAGCCCGCGAGCGCTCGATTCGTCGAGGTCAGCAGATCTGGTGAGATGCCAGAGCCGACGGTCATAGTCCGGATGAGAGAGAATGAAAACACACTCGTTTAAGTTGGAAAGGTGTACCTATTTATTAGGTTCATGCCTCCAACTTAGACGGGTGCATTTCGTTTTGGATAAAACCATAATGAGCTAAAGTCGACTTGTAATGAGTCTGCTTTGTTGTGCTCGGTTGAGATCCCTCATACAGCCCTGATTCTGGTGATATTTTAGGAGTTTAACCATGAATCAGTCTTCACTACTTGCCGAATTTGGCGAACCAATCACTCGCGTTGAAAACGCACTGCAAGCTCTACGCGAAGGTCGTGGCGTACTTCTACTTGACGATGAAGATCGCGAGAACGAAGGCGACATCATCTACTCAGTAGAACACCTAACTAATGCGCAAATGGCGCTTATGATCCGAGAATGCAGTGGTATTGTGTGCTTGTGCTTAACAGACGAGCAAGCGAACCAACTTGAACTTCCACCTATGGTTGTTGATAACAACAGCGCAAACCAAACTGCGTTTACCGTCACTATCGAAGCAAAAGTCGGCGTAACAACAGGTGTTTCTGCCGCTGACCGTGTAACAACGATCAAGACAGCTGCAAACCCAACGGCTAAGGCTACTGACCTAGCTCGCCCTGGCCACGTATTCCCATTACGCGCTCGTAAAGGTGGTGTACTGGCTCGCCGCGGTCACACAGAAGGTACTGTGGATCTAATGCAAATGGCTGGTCTTCAATCAGCAGGTGTACTGTGTGAAGTTACCAACCCAGACGGTACGATGGCAAAAGCACCAGAGATCGTTGCTTTCGGTAAAATGCACAACATGCCAGTACTGACCATTGAAGATATGGTGATGTACCGCACTGAGTTCGACCTAAAACTGGCTTAATGCTTAGTGCTTAGTGCTTAGTATCCCGATATTTACTCAAGCGCATTGATCTAAACAGATTTAGGCTCACCAATTGAGCAAAGCTTATTTTAAGCAGGGTATAGTGACTGTCACTCAAACAGCTTTTACAGCTGATTGATACCGTCAAGTAAACCCTGTTAGCGTCTGAATAGCATCCCAAATTAGAGCCTCACTGATTTCAGTGGGGCTTTTTTCATACTCACGTCCGATAAAAAACCGATCCAATTAGCAACTATTATCATTAACAACACACAGCTGTTATGTTATAACATTGCAAATCATTACTCATCACTAGGATAAAAGCATGAAAAAGCTTGCCGCACTGGCGCTACTTTCCACCAGTGCACTACTCATATGGATATTTGTACCATCGAAAGAAACACAACCAACAACACTCAACATTTCAGGTCCCTTCGAGTTTACTGACCAAGATTTGTCGAAAAACGGCTATTTATTTACACGGTTACAAGTTGTTGAAGCGCTTACTGCTATCGACAAGTCAGGCAACGTCACACCGTTATTAGCGAAAGAATGGACAACGAGCGCAAACCATTTACGTTGGGAATTTACATTACGCCCAGACGTTGTTTTCCACGATGGTTCACCGCTTACCGCGCAAGCTGTTCAAACATCTCTTTCTCACGCTTTACAAAAACCTGGCGTATTAAAGCGAGTACCCATCAAAGAAATATCAGCTTCAGACAACCTTCTAGTCATTGAGCTATCTCAACCTTATCGACCATTACTGGCCGTACTAGCGCATTATACGGCAGCGATTGCAGCACCAAGTTCGTTTGATCAACAAGGGACAGTGGCGCAATTGAGTGGTACAGGCCCTTATAAAATCCAAGAATTACAAGCTCCTCATAAAGCGCATGTGGTCAAAAATGCTGACTACTGGGGTACAAAAGCCACGATTGAACATGTTCACTACCTTGCCGGTCACCGCTCTGAAAGCCGCGCTTTATTAGCACAAACCGGTCAAGCCGATCTAGTTTACACACTCGATCCAGCCAGTATCGACCTACTTGAGTCAGCAAAGAATGTTGAATTGGTGATGGAGTCCATCCCCAGAACGATCCTAATTAAGCTGAATAATGAACACCCACTTTTGAATCATTCAGATGTGCGTCAGGCGATAAGCCTGGCTTTAGACCGAACGGGTATTTCAAAACAAATCGTCCGCGTTCCTGGCTCTGAAGCGTATCAACTGTTTGCCCCTTCTCTTGGTGCATGGCACATCAATAACCTTGAGCAAACTCAGCGCAATATCGACCAAGCGAAAACATTACTCGCAGGGCAAGGTTGGCAGGAAAATGAGGAGGGTGTCCTTTCGCGCGAAGGTAAACCATTCGATATTACATTAACCACCTACTCAGACAGACCAGAGCTGCCTATCGTAGCTACCGCGATTCAAGCTCAGCTTAAAGAAGTCGGTATTCAAGTGAATGTTTCTATCGACAACTCAAGTGCAATTCCATCGAAACACAAAGACGGCACCTTAGAAATGGCGCTCGTGGCGCGTAATTTTGGTACTACGGCGGATCCCCTAGCCTTACTAATGCGCGATTTTGCGAGCCATAAAGGCAGTGATTGGGGGCCGATGAACTGGTCTTCTGATGAGTTCAGCAGCTTACTTCAACGTCTATCGGTTGAACCGAACCAAGACCACTATAATCAAATGACTCAAGAGGCTTCATCCATATTAGCGGATGAAATGCCACTGATTCCTGTGACTTTCTACACTCAGTTAGTTGCGGTCAATGAACGTGTTAACCACTTCTCTTTTGACCCATTTGAAATCAACTACCGCATCTCAGAGATGACGATTAATGATTAATATCTTAATCCGAAGATTACTCCAAGCCGGCTTTGTGGCTTGGAGTATCGGAACACTCACTTTCATTTTAATGCGCTTGTTACCCGGCGATTTTGCTTTTCGAATTGCAGCGGGTCGTTACGGTTACGATTATGTGGATGCAGATGCGGCACAAGCGGTTTACCAAGAATTAGGGCTTGATCGCTCGGGCTTGCAACTATACCTCGAATGGCTGTGGGACCTTCTTCATTTTGATTTGGGAACATCATTGATTAGTGGCGTCCCCGTCATTGACGAAATCAGCCACCAGCTCGGGCACTCAATTCTACTGGCAGTAGTCGCGACCATCATTTCTCTTGTCATTGCTATCCCAATAGGCATTTATTGTGGAAGACGTACCAACTCTTTTGCAGACCACTTCTCGCTATTAGGTTCCATCATCTTAAGAGCTCAGCCAGTCTTTCTGATTGGTTTGGCTTTGGTGATTATTTTTGCGTTACAGCTGAATTGGCTTCCTGTGGCAGGCTTTGGTCGAGTCGAATTTATTATTTTACCGGCCCTCGCCTTAGCGCTATCGCTGGCTGCAATGTCTAGTCGCCTTATAAGAAATGCCACTCACGATGCCATCACAGCACCGCACTTTTTATTCGCTCGTTTAAAAGGACTCAGTGAGGCGCAAGCTTTTCAGCATCACGCTCATAAACACATCGCTTTGCCTGTTATTACTTTTGTTGGCGTTCAAGCAACAGGGTTAATTGAAGGGATCATTATGATCGAGTCATTATTCTCCTGGCCGGGGATTGGTCATGCGTTAGCGCATGCGATTTTTCGCAGAGATATTCCAATGATTCAAGGCTCTGCGTTGCTGATGGGGTTATTGTTTGTGGTCATCAATACCTTAGTCGATCTTGTTAATTACCAATTAGATCCTAGGCAACGCCCCAATAAAACTTCAGGTCTATTTTCAAAATTCGCACCTGATAAACAGCAAGTAGAATCCGAGAACAAGAAGGTTAAGATCGTATGAATTTAACAAAGCCGCAATGGTTAGGCTTGATTATCCTAGCCGCCTTGTTATGCGTGGTCATTCTAGAACGGACTGTCTATCAAGGTGATATTGCCAAGCAAAACTTAGACCTCGCCTTCACAACGCCTTCTGTCGAAGAACCTTTAGGCCGAGACCATTTTGGGCGCAGTAATTTAGCGAGACTCAGCCATGCCATCAGCACTTCACTTTCCATGGCGTTGGTCAGTATTACCACCGCGGCGTTATTGGGAACGTCAATGGGAGTAATAGCCGGTTGGAAGCAAGGATGGTGGGATAAAATCTTTTCATTCAACGTGAACATGATACTCGCTATGCCCGGCCTAATTCTTGTTTTACTTTTTGCAGCTATGGTACCGGGATCATTTCTCATTCTTTACATCGCCATATCGCTCATGCTGTGGGTGGATTTTTTCCGTGTGTCACGTAACCGAACTTTGTCACTCATTCAATCGCCTGCTGTAGAGGCATCACGACTTTATGGGTTCAACCACTGGTATATTTTCAAACGTCACTTGTGGCCAGATTGCCGAAATGATCTATTCACCCTGTTCTGTTTTGGTACGGGTAATTCAATACTGGCACTTGCATCTTTAGGCTTTCTGCATGTTGGGCTTAAGCCGCCAGAAGCTGAGCTAGGCTTGATGATGGTTGAACTATTTCGTTACTACCACCAAGCCCCTTGGGTTTTGATTCAACCTGTACTGACCGTTTTTCTTCTCGTATTAAGTTTTCATTTATTAGCTCAAGGTAAACGTCTAACTCAGCAAAATAAACATTCGCATAATGAACCGAGGTCTAAACAAGAAAAGTTACAACCAGGAAAACAAGCGGACAAAGGAGTAACAGCATGAACGCAATGTTAAAAATTGAATGCCTGTCGATTCATACTGACACTCAAACCTTAGTCCAGAACTTAAGTTTAGATTTATATCCGCAGCGTCCGCTCACCATTTTGGGAGAAACAGGCGCGGGGAAAAGTCTAATCGCTGCAGCCGTCGCGGGCACATTGCCTGATGCGTTAAAACCAGAAGGCGACATTACTTTATTTGATGAGCTTAACCCTTTGAATCGAGAACGATTTTGGGGCAAAGAAATCGCATTATTACCTCAAGAACCTTGGTTAGCACTCAACCCGCTTCGTACTATAGGCGCGCAAATAAGCGAAGTTCATAAGCTGGTTTTAAACAAAGATCATCCCCAGAGTAGCGCCCTCACCCACCATGCACTTCAACAAATGGAACTGGACAAAGATGGAGATAAACACCCATTTGAACTCTCGGGCGGAATGGCACAACGTGCTGCGTATTTATGTGCGACTCAAGCCGGAGGCAAACTGTTAATTGCCGATGAACCCACAAAAGGCTTAGACGAAAGCCGACGTGATCACGTTGGGCAACTTCTCCTTTCTCACTGCCAACAACTTGAAAATGACAAACCCGGTGGCCTGCTCACCATCACTCACGACATTAAACTGGCTAAAATGTTAGGTGGTGACATCATTGTCATGAAAGAAGGGGAAATTGTTGAAAGAGGTGACGCTAAAGCCATTTTAGAGCAGCCACAAGCTGCCTATACAAAAGCGCTTATCCGAGCACAACCTGAGTATTGGTCACTTGATCAGCCAACTTCCTCACCATCTTTAAATGAATCAGGTAGTCACTCTGAACCCTCAGAGCTTGGTATACAAAGCGGACAGAAGCCACTGCTTGAAGTTGAAGATTTATCTATCTACCGCGATCAAAGAACGCTCTTTTCAGATCTCACATTCTCACTATCACAAGGTGAAATATTGGGAGTTTATGGTGACAGCGGATGCGGAAAATCGTCTCTTGCCGACACTTTACTAGGGTTGCACAACGACTTTTCCGGCAATATCGACTGGCTTCAAAAAATCGAAAAAGGACAACGCCTTAAGCTTTACCAAGATCCACCTAGTGCGCATTCCCCTCACACAACACTAAAAACGTTACTTGATGACTTATGTGCGCTTCACAAGCTCAACCGGTCCAAGATACCCGCACTTCTAGATAGATTGAGCCTTGATTCAGCTTTGCTTGAACGTCCAGCAAGCCAAGTATCAGGAGGAGAACTACAGAGGTTCGCGATTTTACGAGCGCTACTGATGAGCCCAAAATTGTTAATTGCAGATGAGCCCTCATCACGATTAGACCCCATCACTGCAGCACAAACGCTAAAACTGATTGTTGAAGTATCGAAAGAAGCGAATTGCGGCCTAATTTTGATTAGCCATGATCAACTGGCTTTGAGTAAGTTGTGTAATAAAGTGATCGACTTGTCGCGCTATTAATTAATGGATCTATTGATTCATGGATCTATTGATTAATGGATCTCTTAACTTATCGAACGATTGAGTTATTTAGCTATTTGGCTATCGACTTAGCGAACTATCGGCCTAAACGCGCTTCGCGGTTATCTGTCTTCTCAGTGACACATTCGTCGTAAATCTTTAGTCATATCTTCACCATCCACTCACTGAATATACATCTCTGTGTAACCCAATCTGACTAACCTTGTGTAAGAGGTTAGCCAGATTGTAGCTATTTAAGCTTCAGCCAAATCAAAGTCTAGGAACTGTAACAACCTATAACCTCTTCTATTGTTCTCACTCGAATGGTGAGGTGATGCACCAGTGTTGGTCATCCACAAGCGACCGTAAAACATAAGCCATTGAAATATAATGCTTATCAATTTTGGCACAAATTGTGAACTACCACTAAATAGGTATTCAGATATTAGGAGTTGAATATGTTGGTCGTTATTTCAGTGGGTTTATCCCTATTAGTACTTGCAGCGCTGTTTCATTTCTCAAAGAAAAGACAAACAGCGCTATCACACAGGTTTGAAACCTTAGTTCTACTCAGACAGTTATTGTTGCTATCACGCAAACATCGCGCGGCAACGCATTATGCTCTGGCTTATAAATTGTCTAGCGACTCAATTCGCAAAGTGAATGCGATTTACGACAACATACTTGAGGTGTCTGAACTGCTTCAATCTCATGTTTCGTTCGATAGCCGTCCTATGTACCGCATTTATCACCTCAAGCTCATCGCCATGCACAGTGACTGGCAAAATCGTAGCTTAGTACGTAACCAATCGATTCATGGCAAAACGATTCGTCACAGCATGTTTTTGATGGATGAGGTAATGATCATCTGGTTGATCCAATCGGAACGAGAAGAAATGAGCCGTGAGTACCACATGAACTGGCAACAGATCTTGGATTGCATGGAGACCCTAACCAAGTTACGAATGTCTATCCCTGGAATAGAAAAGGCGGATATGGAAAAACCTGAGGAGTATGCGAGATTCAAATTCTATGCATCTCAGACACACCGTAAACTCAACCAATTATCAATGATCTGCCCTATCAGTAGTGGCTCACCGATTTGTACACGTGCGATGCATGCACTCACAGAAATCGCATCGAGCAACGAATTAACCCAACCGGCAGATAGCTTATACGAATTAACCAGTGATATTTCTAGCATCGTATCG
The DNA here is from genome assembly GCF_024347635.1 of Vibrio tasmaniensis. NCBI lineage: Bacteria > Pseudomonadati > Pseudomonadota > Gammaproteobacteria > Vibrionales > Vibrionaceae > Vibrio > Vibrio tasmaniensis. Next base: position 904,989 of record NZ_AP025511.1, on the reverse strand, counting down.
CAAGTTTACGACCAAGTATTATCTGACATGACCAAAAGCTTGTATCAACCTTTACCTGACATCAACGATAAGGCGATAAACACCCGATTATCGGTACACAGATACGTGTAAAGACTTCGTGAGAGGAGAGCGTGTGGAACTCTGAATTATTGAGTTCAAATCCGATATCACCTTTGATATCGGATTTTTGTATTTATGCGTTTATTCTGCATGTCTTTCTATAAAAATATTGGGGTCTCAATTATACCAAAGGCAGGTGACCTGTTTTCACTAGGATAACCGTCTCCTCTTCCACATAAGGGAAATGCTCGCTCATGTGCGGGCTACGCATCCATGTGTGTTTTGGATACTCGCCATGTTCATCTTTGAAAGTGCCTGACAACACAAAGATTTCTTCACCACCAAAGTGACGATGTAGCTGAAAACGTTCGCCAACTGGCCACTTCACTAACGCGACATGCTCGTGTTCGAACTCATGCAGAGGCATTACTTGCAAGCCACCAATGCCCGGAAGCCACTCCGTTTCTTGGGTATTGATACGAACTTGAGTTAAGTCTCTCGCATCAAACTGATTAAGCTTAACCAAGATCGTGCAGCCATTTTTGCTTGATGGAGAGTGCGCACTTCCCGGGGGATTACGGATATAAGTGCCTACAGGGAAATCTCCAGTTTCATCAGAGAAAACACCGTCTAATACGAATATCTCTTCGCCTTGCGGATGTGGGTGCTCAGAAAACGAAGATTCAGGATCATACTTCACAACGCTGGTCGTGTGACCAGACTCTTTCTCTTCTCTTTCTAGCGGCTTACGCCATACCCCTTTGGCAGGGCTCGCGATCCAATCTAATGATTCGGTTTCAATAACCAGTTTCTGTGAAAAGTCCATGTTGAACATAATAGCGACCTTACTCTTGTTATCGTTATGTCTTTATTCTGGGTAATTGTAGTGGCACTTGATGATACCTTTCTAACATTAGCACTCGCCCTACTGGCTTCGACATATTAACTATTAACTATTAACTATTAACTATTAACGGCAAAATATCAGCTAACCGGCATTTGCTCAAAACGTCCTTTCACAAAATCAATGAAGGTTCTGATTCTGCTTGGTTGATAGCGGTCTCGATGGTAGATCGCTGAAAAGTCCACTTTAGGCACCACCCATTCTTCAAATACTTGCAACAGTTGCCCGTCATTGAGCTCTTGTAAGCAATAGATGGTTGGAACACGAATAATTCCATTGCCTGATTTCGCGCCCTGTACCAACACTCGACCGTTTTTACATTGCAGCCTACCCGTCACATGCACATCGACCGTTTTCTTAGTGTCGTCCACCGCGTGAAAGCTCCACTTGCGCACCGAACCGGTTAAGCAATCATGATGGATCAGTTCTTTAGGGTGATTGGGCCTTCCTTTACGAACGAAATACTCTGGGCATGCGAGTGTTCCCATTTCAATGTCCAATAGTTTTCTTGCGATAAAACCCGCATCTTCAAGACTCCCCATACGAAAAGCGATATCGAAAGCGTCTTCAATCAAGTCGACTCGGTTACTACTAAAATCAAGGCTAATACTGATGTCTGGGTAGAGCTGCATAAACTCATTCACTAGATCCGCAATGATCACTTCACCCAGATAACCGCCGACACAGTTTACTTTTATGTCGCCGCGCACTTCTTCGACATCGTCCACAGCAGCAATCAACGCTTGGTCTATATTATCTAAGGCTTGTTCGCATCTCGCGTACAGATCTTGCCCTGCGTGCGTCAGCCTCAAGGTTCGAGTGGTGCGGATAAACAACGTCACACCCATCTGCTTTTCTAAACTACTCACTTGGCGTGATACGTGAGAACGCGAAACATCGAGTTCCTCCGCCGCTTTAGTAAAGTTACCTAAACGAGCGATAAGCACGAAAGAACGAATATCAGACAGGTTAATTTGATTGAGCATGGCCGCCAACTTACTTGTGAAATTACTAAGATATGAAGCTATAACGTAAACATCTTTATTGTTGCAATACAGCAACAGTGTTTCAAGTAAAGCGCTATATATCAACAATACTATTTTCCTTAATATACCTCCATCGCAACGAAGCAAGGCAACAAACACTTGATTCGAATGCACTTAAACAACACGTCGTAGACAAGCGACGCAATAAAAGTACAGAGGAAATAAAATGAAAAAACTAATCGTAATTACAGGTGCAAGCTCTGGTATTGGTGAAGCAATCGCTCGTCGTCTAAGCGATGAAGGTCATCCTCTGCTACTTTTAGCTCGTCGTATTGATCGCCTTGAAGCACTAAACCTACCAAACTCACTATCAGTGAAAGTAGACGTAACAGACAAAGCGTCTTTTGATACAGCAATCGCACAAGGTGAAGAGAAATTTGGCCCTGTAGACGCGCTAATCAACAACGCTGGTGCAATGCTTCTTGGTCAAATCGATACTCAAGACGCTCAAGAGTGGAAGACAATGTTCGACGTGAACGTAATTGGTCTTCTAAACGGCATGCAGTCTGTACTTGCTCCGATGATGGAACGCAACACAGGTACTATCATCAACATCAGCTCTATCGCGGGTAAGAAAACATTCCCAAGCCATGCAGCTTACTGTGGTACTAAGTTCGCGGTTCACGCTATTTCGGAAAACGTTCGTGAAGAAGTTGCCGCTTCAAACGTTCGTGTTACTACAATTGCACCGGGTGCTGTAGAAACTGAGCTTCTGTCTCACACAACATCTCAAGAAATCAAAGATGGTTACGACTCTTGGAAAGAAGACATGGGCGGCGTATTGGCAGCTGACGATATCGCTCGCGCGGTATCATTCGCTTACCAACAACCACAGAACGTATGTATCCGTGAAATCGCTCTAGCACCAACTAAGCAACAGCCATAAGCTTCAGTGATTAACTTGCATAGCGTCTGCGTTTAATTGACGTATAAAGAAAGGGACCTTTACTAGAAATAGTAACGGTCCCTTTTTTCTTTTGTCCGAACTCAATAAACACTAGGTTTGTTTTACGACCTCGCGACCACGCCATTGAATCACAATCAGTGCGACAATAATGACAATACCCAAAGGTCCTATCCCGAATGGATTAAGTAGCAACAGGGGAATGGCTATTAGTGCGGCTAAGCGCTCAACCATGCTCAGTGAACGAATCAAATACCCTTCAATTGCGATCGCTATCGCGACAATAATAGTCAGCGTCTGGATGATTGACAAAAGCAGCGCAGGCATTCCGTCGTCCGGGTTCACAAGGCTTGTGTATGCCATCATAATTGGGATGATGAACAGACCACCCGCCAACTTGAACGCTTCTACCGAAGATTTCATTGGGTTCGCATTCGCCACTCCTGCCCCAGCAAAAGCAGCCAAGGCAATAGGTGGCGTTACGTTCGAGGTTTGAGACAGCCAAAATACGATAAGGTGAGCAGTTAACAATGGTAAGCCAAAGTCGCTTAGCATTGGCACAGCCATAACCGCCAACACAATATACGCCGCTGTTACGGGTAAGCCCATCCCCAAAATTAAAGCCACTAAACTGATTAAGCCCAATGCAATAAGCATGTAGCCACCAGAGAAGTCCATGACAAACTGAGTAAACTGCAAACCGATACCTGTTTGCCCTACCACACCAACAATAATACCTGCCGCACCACAGGCTGCAGAGATCGGCAACGCCATCAGTGCACCATTTTTCATCCCTTCAATGAACTTCTTCAATCCGACTCGGCTGTGTTTACGCAGCGCCGCGGTTAGTAGAATTGCACTGCAACCCGCGACACCAACTAGCAAGGGTGAGTAAGCCATCATTAAGAGTACGGTGATCAGAATCAACGGAATCAGGTGGTGAGCGCCATCTTTCATCACCGCAATCACGGCTTCTGTTTTGCTTACTGCTTTGAGGTTCAGCTTGCACGCCATTAGATGAACGTAAAGCAGAGTACAGAAGAAATACAAAATAGCTGGAGCAATCGATGCGATCATGATTTCGCTGTAAGGCACACCAGTAAATTGCGCCATAACGAACGCACCAGCCCCCATAATTGGTGGCATAATTTGCCCACCCGTTGAGGCAGCAGCTTCAATACCTGCGGCTTGCTC